>CAMWGS010000006.1 GCA_947173865.1 uncultured Ruminococcus sp. | reverse complement strand
ATTTATACCAATTGTACTTATTGATAAATAATGTACTGATTATAATTTTTAAGGTTTGCCCTTGTCTTTTATATTTTTGATGATGTCATTGACAAGATTTTGTAAATTAGGGTCTTTTTTCATAGCGTCGGAAACGCTTGTTACAGAGTAGACAATAGTTGAGTGGTCACGTCCGCCGAATTCAGTTCCGATTGTTGCAAGAGGCATCTGTGTGATTTCCCTGACAACGTAGATAGCCACTTTTCTTGCTATGGATATCTGTGCGGAACGCTTGTTGGACCTCAGGTCATCGGGGGAAACTCCGTAAACGGAGGAAACTTCTGATATAATTTTCTCGACGGTAATCGGAATAGGCTGTTCATTCGTGAGAACGTCCCTTATTACGCTTTGTGCCATTGAAATTGTTATCGGACTTCCTGCGAAGTGATTGAGTGCTTTCAGTCTCATTACTGCCCCTTCAAGCTGTCTGATATTCGACTTTAGGCGGTTTGCCATGAATTCAGCTACTTCTCCGGGCATTCTGAGGTCTAAAAGTTCGGATTTCCTGTTAATGATAGCAAGACGTGTTTCATAGTCAGGTGCGGAAATATCGGCAATAAGACCGCCTTCAAATCGGGTTATAAGGCGTTTTTCGAGTGTCTGAAGTTCTTTCGGTGCTTTATCCGAGGTGATGACAATCTGTCTGCCTTCCTGATGAAGCTTATAGAAGGTATGGAAAAATTCCTCCTGCATACGTTCCTTGCCGACAAAGAACTGAATGTCGTCAATCAGCAGAATGTCGGCATTTCTGTACTTGTCGTGGAAATCAGAAATAACTTTTTCGCTCAGGGAGCTTACAAGGTCGTTTCCGAAAGTTTCGCTTGTCACATAGACTATGTTCAGATTCGGGTGATTTTTTCTTACTTCATTGGAAATTGCGGTTATAAGGTGGGTTTTGCCCATTCCCGACGGTCCGTATATAAACAGCGGATTATATTCGGGAACCTTTTTCTCACCGCAGTTCTTGGCAACGGATTTACAGCACGCAAGAGCAAATTCGTTTGAACGTCCTTGAATGAAAGTGTCGAACGTGTAGTCATAGTTTGCAAATTTATATGTCTGCTGGAGTTCGGCGTGTTTCTGGTCAAGTTCGTCGTTTGTAAGAACACTGATTCGTGATGCCTGTTCTGATTCAACGTTGATTATTATATTCACGTTCAGTCCGAGAAGGGTGAGAAATGCCTCCTTGAGTATTGAGCTGTACGTTGACATAACAATTCCCCGCTGAAAGCCTGTCTGGATTTTAAAAACAGCATTTGCACCGTCAAAGCTGACGGGTTTCAGTGGGTCAATCCATGTTTTAAGACCTATTGCGGGAATTTTGTTGTTTTCAAGGCAGTATTTTTTTACATTTTCAAAAACTTCCTCAAATGAGTTCATATTTAACCTCCATTTCATTTTTCCAGCACCTCTGAAAACAGATTCGTGCGTGCTTTCGTCTGCCTTTTCGGGTGCTGAAAGAGGGTAAAAAAAAGGTTTTCCCTCTTATTATAATGTATACTCTATTATAACATATTACGGCTGAAAATGCAAGAGGTTTTGACGCTTAAAATGAAGAAAAAAAGCACGTTTTTCATAGGGTTTTTCAACATCGTGTGGAAAACTTTGTTGAATAGACAGCAGATATTGAGGAATTTGAAAATGTTAAGAAAAATGAATTTCCAAAAAAGTGTTTTCAACAGTTTCAACTTCAGGATTGTGGATAAGTTTTCAGAAAAATCACTTTCAGGCAGTGGAAAATTATAATTTATGTCATAAATGATATGGACTGATTTATTATTTATTGGTAAAAAAATATGAAAATATCCGAAATTCGAAAAAAATTTCTCAAACTGCTTGACAGGACTGTTTTTTTGTTATATAATATTCAAGTGTAATGCGGTATAAGCTTGTATTACTTTGTTTTGCTAATCAGGACAACAGGAGTTGTTCCTATATACATTTCGCAGAGAGGAGGATCTGAATATGAAAAGAACATATCAGCCTAAAAAGCTCCACAGAAAGAAGGAGCATGGCTTCATGAAGAGAATGGCTACTAAGAACGGCAGAAAGGTTTTAGCTCGTAGAAGATCTAAGGGCAGAGCAAGATTAACTCACTGACGAGGCTGACCACAAAATCTATTTTTGTGGTCTTTTTTGTTAAATGTCCTATTTTCTATCAAAGGGACAGTTTTTATGTCCCGCTTTTAAAGGTATTATTATGCTTTATACGGAAATTCTTAACGATAACAGAGATTTTTTGGCACTTTACAGAAAAGGAAAGTTTGCCGCATCAAAGTATTCGGTGATATATGTAAAACCAAACGGCAGACCTTTTAACAGGTTCGGTATTACCGCAGGCAAGAAAGTCGGCAATGCCGTTTGCAGAAACAGAGCAAAAAGGCTCATCAGGCTCGCATACAGAAATGCTGAAATAAAGCTTCCTGTCGGCATGGATATTGTAATTGTCGCAAGAAGTCCGATATGCTGTATAAAATCTCAGGAATATTGCAGGTATATGGAAAAATACGGTGTTCCCGAAATCATAGGAATGTATGAAAAGTTTTTTTCGGATAAACAGCGGATATGAAATTTATTGTTATTTCTCTGGTTAAATTCTACAGGAGGTTTATTTCTCCGCTCTTTCCGCCATGCTGTAAGTATTATCCTACGTGCAGTACATATGCACTGACAGCTGTTGAACGTTTCGGAGCTTTCAGAGGCTCTCTTCTTGCAATATGGAGAATACTGCGTTGTAATCCGTGGTCGCTGGGCGGTATTGACCATGTTCCCGAAAAATTCACTTTCAAGGTGAAAAAATATGATTATTCCTGCGGAGAATACTGCTGTATGCCGCATAATAATGATGACAACAAAAATTGAGAGGTATTGAAATTGAATTCACTTTACGACATTATCGGTGTCCCTTTCGGGTATCTGATGTATCTTATTTATTCCCTTTGCCATAATTACGCTTTTGCGATTATTATTTTTACGGTAGTTACAAAACTCCTGCTTTTCCCTGTAAACTATCATACTCAGAAAAGTTCGGCACGTATGCAGATGCTTAATCCGAAAATGGAAAAACTGAGGAAAAGTTTTGCAAGCAATCCGCAGAGACTTCAGGAAGAACAGCAGAAACTTTATCAGCAGGAAGGTATAAACCCAATGGGTTCGTGTCTGCCTGCATTTGTACAGATGTTCCTGCTTTTTGGTGTAATCGACGTTGTTTACAAACCGATTACCCACATTCTGCATATGTCCAAGAATGTAAGACAGGCTGCTTTCAATATAGCCGTACAGCTTGACGGAAGCAGTGCATATGATTTCAAATCACTGAGAAGCGAACTTGTAACCATGGAACAGCTCGACAAACACGCTGACAAATTCAGTGGTCTTGCCGAAAATTTTGCAAGCAGAGTCAATGAATTCAACGAACACTATACGATTTTCGGTGCGAATCTCGGAAAAATTCCTGAATTTCACCCTGAAACATGGAACTTAGAAGCTGTGATATTGTTCTGTATTCCTTTCCTTGCAGGTCTTGCACAGCTTGTCCAGTCAATTTACAGTCAGGTTCACCAGAAAAAGACCAATCCGCAGATGCAGGGTGGCGGTTGTATGGCTGTTATGCTGTACGTTATGCCGATTTTATCGGTTGTCTGGGCTTTTGCACTTCCTGCCGGTATCGGTTTTTACTGGATTTGGTCATCACTCTTTTCTTTCTTTATCAATCTCGGTCTCAATCACTATTTCACTCCCGAACGTACTGAGAAGATAAACGAAAAAGAAAAGGAAAAAGCAAGAATATATGCCGAAAAACACCCCGAAAAGAAAACTTTCATGCAGAGAATGCTTGAACAGCAGGCAGCACTTGAACAACAGCAGAACGGCGGTTCGGGTTCAGGCGGAAACAAGGTTTCACGTTCTGAAATCAACAAGCAGAACCGTGACAGAATAAAGGAAGCACGCAGACGTATGGCTGAAAAATACGGCGAAGAATACGATGAAAACGATGACGGAGAAGAATGATTCCGTCAGGGAGGTATTAAAATGACAGAAATTTTTACTGCTAAAACTGTCGAGGAGGCAAAGAAGCTTGCCGCCGCAAAGTTTGGCAAGAATATTAAAAGCATTAAGTTTGAAGTAATTGAAGAAGCAAGAAAAGGTATTCTCGGTATAGGTGCAAAAGATGCAAAGGTGAAAGCGGTTTATATCGAAAAGCCTGTTTCGGAAATCAAAAAGGAAACAAAGCCGGAAGTAAAAACGGTAAAATCCGAGCCTGTTAAAACAGAATCTGCCGAAAAAATTGTGGAAGAAGAAAAACAGGCTTTAAATGCCCCTGAAACGCCTGCCGAGAAAAAGGAATGTAATTACATTACCCAACCTTCTGAAACGCCTGAAAACGCAACTGAGACTTTAACAGAGCCGTCTGTTGAAACTGTTGAAAAAAATACGGCTGAAAATGATAAAACGGAAGAAAGCGATGACGATTATTCTATTGAAAATTTTACCCTCATAGAAGATGAATCACTTATGAACCCGAAAGTAAAACTTGCTCTTGATTATATCACAAGTATTCTGAGAGCAATTGACATTGATGCCGAATACAGTGTATATCAGAATGAAACAGGTGCGGTAATCAACATTGAGAGCAACAACAACGGCACTATCATAGGTAGACGTGGTGAAACTCTCGATTCAATACAGTATCTCTGCTCTATTATCGCAAATAAGGGCGACAAGGACTATTTCCGTATTACTATTGATTGTCTCGGATATCGCAATAAGAGAAAGGAAACTCTTGAACAGCTTGCAGCAAAGGTTGCAAAGTCAGTACTGAGGACAGGACGTTCACAGCCTCTTGAGCCTATGAATCCATATGAAAGACGTGTTATTCATTCGGCTATATCGGCTATTGACGGCGTTTCCTCCCGTTCTGTAGGTGAAGAGCCTTACAGAAAGATTATTATTTCTTCAAATCACCCGAATCCGAGAAATAATAACAACAGACGACGTGACCGCCGTGACGGTCAGAAAAATGACAGAAGAAACAGCCGTCCGAAAAATCATGACAACAATAATTTTGAGAGAAAAAAAGTAGACCTCTCCACAAGCTTTGAAAAGGATTACAAGCGTCCGAAGCCGGAGGACGCTATCGAGGGCGGTCTTTACGGTAAAATAGAACTTTGATTTTTTACGGGATTCTGTAAAATGCAGAATCCCGATACAGAAATTTTTTCAACGGCAAAACTGCCGTTGTTTTTTTAGGAGTGATTTTTTTGTCAACTATTGCTGCTGTTTCAACTCCGAATGCTCCTGGGGGAATAGCCGTTATAAGAATTTCGGGAAAAGATGCACTGAATGTTGCGGATAAGATTTTTACGCCTGTCGGAAGTAAAAGCGTAAATGATATGGAGGGGTATACCTGTGTTTATGGTATCGCTCACGACAACGGTGAACGTCTTGACGACTGTATACTTACCGTTTTCCGTGAACCTCACAGTTATACAGGTGAAAACATAGCTGAAATATCCTGTCACGGCGGTCTTTATGTAACTAAGCGTATTCTGCGTACTGCCCTTAAAAATGGTGCGGAAAACGCAGAAGCAGGTGAATTTACAAAGAGAGCCTATCTCAACGGAAAGCTTGATTTGACTCAGGCTGAGGCGGTTATGGACATTATTTCCGCAAAGGGTGAACGTGAGCTTAAAATGGCTGAAAACCTGCGTGACGGTGCGGCTTTCAAGAAAGCCAAATCATGCTCTGGGAAACTTATGAAAATTCTCGGTGACCTTGCGGCATGGGCGGACTATCCTGAGGAGGATATTCCCGAAGTTGAACCGAAAAATTTATGTGCCGAACTGGAAGAAGTCAGGAAAGAACTTTCTTCCCTTATCGAAAATTATGACTACGGAAGAATATTGCGTGAGGGTGTTTCCACTGCTATTGTAGGCAGACCAAACGTCGGCAAATCAACTCTTTTCAATTGTCTGAGCGGTTGTGAAAGAAGTATTGTAACCGATATTGCAGGCACTACACGTGACGTTGTGGAAGAATCCGTCAGACTGGGGGATATTACACTGCGTCTTGCCGATACCGCAGGAATCCATGAGACTGATGACATTATTGAGGGAATAGGCGTTGACATTGCTGAAAAACTTATTGATTCTTCGGAATTGATTATTGCAGTTTTTGACGGAAACTGTCCGCTCACTGAGGACGATTTAAATTTAATTAAAAAACTTAATAATAAAAAATGTATTGCTGTAATCAATAAAAGTGACCTCGGAATATGCATTGACATATCTGAAATCAAAAAATATATTCAACAGATTGTATATTTATCGGCAAAGGAAAATGACGGAATCGAACGGCTTCAGTCTGCCATTGAGTTGATTTTTGAGATGAATGAAAACTCCTTTTCATCGGTGGTTGCTGCGAATGAACGTCAGAAACAATGTATTGATTCGGCTCTGATGTATATTGAATCGGCTGTTTCAGCACTGGAAAACGGTGAATTTCTTGACGCTGTAAACGTTCTTATTGACGAAGCAGAACAGAATTTACTTAGATTAACGGGTGAAAAAGTTACAGATGCAGTTGTTGACGAAGTCTTTTCAAGATTCTGTGTCGGAAAATAATGTTCCACGTGGAACATTCTGGAGGTGGCTATTATGTCATATAAAATGGGAAGTTTTGATGTTGCTGTAGTCGGGGCAGGTCATGCAGGAGTGGAGGCAGCTCTTGCCGCCGCAAGACTTGGCTGTAAAACCGTGATGTTTACTATATCTCTTGACCAAATTGCAAATATGCCATGTAATCCGTCAATCGGCGGTACTGCAAAGGGGCATCTTGTAAGGGAAATTGACGCTCTCGGCGGTGAAATGGGAAAAGGTGCGGACAAGTGTTTTATTCAGAGCCGTATGCTTAACCGTGGAAAAGGCCCTGCTGTACACAGTCTGAGAGTACAGGCAGACCGTGTGATGTATCATGACTATATGAAAAATGTCTGTGAAAAACAGCGTAATCTTTATGTGAAACAGGCTGAAATAGCTGAAATTATTGTTGAGGACGGAAAAATCACAGGTGTTGTTACGTCGCTTGGTGCTGAATATTCGGTAAAGGCTGTAATAATCGCTACGGGAACGTATCTGAAAGGTAAAATTCATATAGGTGAAGTTTCATATGAAAGTGGTCCTGATTCTGCACTGCCGAGCAAATATCTTTCACAGAGTCTTATTGAAAACGGTGTTGAACTTCGTCGTTTCAAGACAGGTACGCCGTGCCGTGTGAATAAAAGAAGCATAAATTTTGATATTATGGAACGTCAGGACGGCGACGAAAAAATAGTGCCGTTTTCATTTGAAACTCCTGTTGACAATCTTGAAAATAAGGTCAGCTGTTATGTGACTTATACAAATAGTAAAACACATGAAGTCATTCTTGCGAACCTTGACAGGTCACCACTTTATTCGGGAAGAATAGAGGGAGTAGGTCCGAGATACTGTCCGTCCATCGAGGACAAAATAGTACGTTTTTCTGACAAGCCGAGACATCAGCTTTTTGTTGAACCAATGGGAATGTCAACAGAAGAATATTATTTACAGGGTATGTCGTCATCACTTCCCGAGGACGTTCAGCTTTCTTTTCTGCGTACCATTGACGGACTGGAGGACGTTGAGATTATGCGTCCCGCATATGCGATTGAATACGACTGCTGTGATCCGACACAGCTTTCAGGTACGCTTGAATTCAAAAAGATAAGTGGTCTTTACGGTGCGGGACAGTTCAACGGAAGTTCAGGCTACGAGGAAGCAGCAGCACAGGGAATAGTAGCAGGAATAAATGCCGCTCTCAAAATAAAGAAACGTGAGCCGATGATTCTTGACCGTGCAAGTTCATATATAGGAACTCTTGTCGATGACCTTGTGACGAAAGGCTGTTCAGACCCCTACCGCATGATGACTTCAAGAAGTGAATACAGACTTATTCTCCGTCAGGACAACGCCGACCAGCGTTTAACACCGATTGGCTACAGAATCGGGCTTATCAATGAGGCAAGGTATAATAAACTTACCGAAAAAATCCGCATTGTTGAGGAAGAAATAAAGCGTGTGAGCAGTCTGAATATTGCACCGAGTGACAGGCTTAATAATTTTCTTGATAAAATGGGTACTGCTCCGATTTCGACAGGCTGTAAGCTTGCCGACCTGATACGTCGTCCACAGCTGAATTACAGTATTCTTGCACCTTTTGATGAGGAACGCCCTCAGCTTTCAGACGAAATTGCCGAACAGGTTGAGTTACAGATAAAGTACGAGGGTTATATATCAAAACAAATGGCACAGATTGAGCAAATGAGAAAGTATGAATCAAAGAAACTGCCTGAAAATATCGATTATAATACGGTACACGGTCTGAGACTGGAGGCGATTGAAAAACTTAATAAAATTCAGCCTGCTTCAATCGGACAGGCTTCGAGAATTTCAGGTGTTTCACCTGCTGACATATCGCTGATTACCGTATGGCTTCAGCACGAAACGGAGGACGGCAATGCTTCCTGAATATGATTTCTGCGTATCTGCTTTTCAACATTTCGACGTTGAATTGCCGAAAACTCTCTATGAAAAGCTTGATATCTATGCGGAATTTCTTGTGGAGTACAACAAAAATGTAAATCTTACGGCAATAACAGACCCCGAAGAAATTCTTTACAAGCATTTTATTGACAGTATTCTTCTTGCAAAGTATGCTGACATTCCTGAAAATGCCCGTCTTATTGACGTAGGAACGGGTGCAGGATTTCCGTCTGTACCGCTGAAACTTTTCCGCCCCGACATTAATATAACACTTCTCGACAGTCTCAACAAAAGAATAACTTTTTTACAGATTCTTTGTGAAAAGCTTGGAATCAGTGCGGAATTTATTCACGAACGTGCCGAAACAGCAGGAAAAATGCCTGAGTACAGGGAAAAGTTTGACGTATCATGTGCAAGAGCAGTAGCAAATATGTCGGTTTTAAGTGAAATGTGTCTGCCGTTTGTAAAAGTGGACGGTATTTTCACAGCCATGAAAGGTCCTAATGAAGATATTTCCGCAGGAAATAATGCCGTTCAGCTTCTCGGCGGAAAAATTGAGCGACAGTCTGAATATGATGTTGCAGGAGAGGGACGGAAAGTGGTAATTGTAAAAAAAATATCGCACACACCGACAAAATACCCGAGAAACAGCAGTCAGATTAAGAAAAAAACTTTATAATTTTAAGACATTGTGTCGTAAAAACCGTTGATTCATAGAAAATCAACGGTTTTTTTGTGTGGTAATTATTTCCCGTAAGTGATAGAATTGATTTACAGGGAAAACATTCCCGAGTAATTAAGTGAGGAAAAGAAAATGGCAGGATTTTTAAATTTTACTAAAGAAAAACTTGTAAATAAAGTAATCGAAATTGAAGTGGACATGATTATTCCGAATCCCAATCAGCCGAGAACAGAATTTCAGGATTCAGAAATTTCCGCTCTGGCAGAATCAATATTACAGAATGGTATTTTACAGCCTCTTTCAGTTAGAAAATGCGGAGATGTTTTTGAACTGATTGCAGGAGAAAGACGGCTGAGAGCTGCGAAAATGTGCGGATTTACTGTTGTGCCGTGCATTGTTCATGAAATCAATGACAGAAATTCTGCCATTCTTGCACTGGTAGAAAATATTCAGAGACAGGATTTATCATTTTTTGACGAAGCTTCGGCAATTGAGAAACTTATTACATATTACGGAATGACACAGGAGGATGCAGCCGCAAAACTTGGTAAAGCACAGAGTACCATTGCAAATAAACTGCGTCTGTTGCGTCTTACTTCTGAAGAAAGGGAACTGATTGTCAAATTCAATCTTACAGAACGTCATGCAAGGGCTTTGCTTAAACTTGCCAGTCCTACCGACAGACTGGAAGTACTTGAAAAGATAGTTAAGAATAATCTGAATGTTGAACGCACAGAGCATATGATTGAGGAATATATGGGAAACCAGCGGGAAAAGGCAAGCTATAAAAAGAGGTCAAAAGTTTTTCAGAATGTAAAGATGTTTGTGAATACAATAAACAAGGCGGTTGAAACGATGCAGTCGGCAGGGATTAAGGCAGACGCAAAGAAAATTCAGAACGAAGATTATATAGAATACCGTGTGCGTATTCCGATTCAGAAAGCAAAGTGATTTGAATTGTTCCACGTGAAACATTTTTGCGTGGAACTTTTTTTGTTCTTCAATTGTTCCACGTGGAACATAATTATTTACAATATCTATTTACAAAGCGTTTTAAAAGTGATATAATATTAGATATAAAAAAACGAAAGGAAGAAACCTATGAGCAAAATAATTGCGGTAGCAAACCAGAAGGGCGGAGTAGGAAAATCAACTACTGCCGTTAACCTTGCTGCTTATCTTGGTTCAAGAGGCTTTAATGTTCTTTGCATTGATTCTGACCCACAGGGTAACACGACTACTGCTTTCGGAGTGAAAAAGAAATCTGTCCGTGCTTCAACATATGACGTTCTTACAGGTAAAATACGTATTCAGGACGCAGTTGTTGAAACTGAATTCAGCAATGTTTCAATAGTTCCTGCAACCGAATCACTCGCAGGCTGTGAAATTGAACTTATAAATTATGAAAACAGAATGAAGCGTCTAAAAATGCAGGTTCTAACCTGCCGTGAAGATTATGACTACATATTCATTGACTGTCCTCCTGCTCTGGGACTGGTGACAATCAATGCACTTGTTGCCTGTGATACAATAATTGTTCCGATGCTTGCGGAATTTTTTGCACTTGAAGGACTGTCACAGCTTGTAAATACAATAAAAATAGTAAGGACAAATTACAATGCGTCGCTTGATATTGAGGGAATTGTTTTCACTATGTTTGACGGCAGGCTGAACGTTGCAAATGATGTTGTTACAGAAGTTGAGAAGTATTTTCCAAACAAGGTATTCAGGACTAAAATTCCGAGAAATGTTCGTCTTTCGGAAGCTCCCAGTCATGGTAAGCCTGTTATGTATTATGACAGGTCGTCAAAGGGTGCGGAAGCTTATGAACTTCTGGGTCATGAACTTCTCGGAGAACCGCTTGAACTTCCCAAGAAAAAACGCAGAGGAATTTTTTCTTTCAAAAAATAAACATGAAAGGAGTTTAAGCTATGGCTATTGGTGGTCTGGGGGCAGGTCTTGACAGCCTTTTCAGTGACAACACAAGTGCAGTGCAGGTAAAGAAAACACTCCGCACTTCCGAAATTGAGCCTAACCGTGAACAGCCACGAAAGAAATTCAGTGACGAGGCTATAACTTCACTTGCCGATTCTATCCGTGAACATGGTATGTTACAGCCTATTCTTGTACGTCCGCTTTCGTCAGGCGGTTATCAGATTGTTGCTGGCGAACGCAGGTGGCGTGCGGCGAGAATGCTCGGGCTTGACGAAGTTCCTGTTAATATACGTGAATTGTCTGATTCCGAAACAATGCAGATTGCAATTATTGAAAATCTGCAACGTGAAAATCTCAATCCCGTTGAAGAAGCCAACGGTTACAACGAACTTATTGAAAAATACGGAATGACACAGGATAAAGTGGCGAAAATGGTCGGGCGTTCACGTTCGTCGGTGGCAAATGCAATACGTATACTTACACTTCCGGAGTCCGTACTTGACATGATTGAAAAGGGTGATTTGTCGGTAGGGCACGCAAAGGCACTGCTCGGATTTGAGGACAGGGAACTTTTAATAAGTATTGCCGAAAAAGCTTCAAATGGCGGTATGACTGTAAGACAGGTTGAAAATGCCGTTAAAAAATCCGAAGAAAGCGTAACCGATAAATCTGCGGACAGGCGTATTGACAATTACTTTGTTGAAATGGAAATTTCATTAAATCAAAAGCTTGGACGCAGAGTAAAAGTAGATTACGGCAAAAGCAAGGGTACGCTTATACTTGAATTTTATGATAAAAATGATTTGGCAGAAATAGCTGAAAAACTTGCAAGAGATGAATAAAGGAGAATTATAAAAAAATGCTTGATATGAAATTAATCCGTACAAATCCGGAACTGGTAAAGGAAAACATCAGAAAGAAGTTTCAGGACGAAAAGCTTGAACTTGTAGACAAGGTTGTTGAACTGGACAAACAGTACAGAGAAACAAAGGTTGAATGCGACAGTCTGAGAAATCAGCGTAAGGTAAAGAGCAAACAGATTGGCGGTTTAATGGCTAAGGGTCAGAAAGACGAAGCTGAAAAGGTTAAGGCAGAAGTTACTGCAATTGGTGAAAAGCTTACAGAGATGGAAGAACTTGAAGTTAAGCTTGAAGCTGATGTCCGTGAAATTATGCTTGTTATTCCGAACATAATTGATGAAAGTGTTCCGATTGGTAAGGACGACAGCGAAAACGTTGAAGTCGAGAAATTCGGTGAACCTGCTGTTCCTGATTTTGAAGTTCCGCATCATGTTGACATAATGGAAAAAGTAAATGGTATTGACCTTGACAGTGCAAGAAAGACAAGCGGCAGTGGTTTTTATTATCTCTGCGGAGACATTGCACAGTTACAGTCATGTATACTTTCTTATGCAAGGGATTTCATGATTGACAAAGGATTTACATATTATATTCCTCCGTTCATGATTAGAAGCGATGTTGTTACAGGTGTGATGAGTTTTGCAGAAATGGGAAACATGATGTACAAGATTGAGGGTGAAGACCTTTATCTTATCGGTACAAGTGAGCATTCAATGATAGGTAAGTTTATTGACACTATTATTCCCGAGGACGAACTTCCGAAAACTCTTACAAGCTATTCACCGTGTTTCCGTAAGGAAGTCGGTTCACGTGGCATTGAGGAAAGGGGAGTTTACAGAATACATCAGTTTGAAAAGCAGGAAATGGTTGTTGTCTGCAAACCCGAAGAAAGCATGGACTGGTTTCATAAACTCTACAGCTATACAGTTGAATTTTTCCGTACACTTGATATACCTGTCCGTACTCTTGAATGTTGTTCTGGTGATTTGGCTGATTTAAAAGTTAAGAGCATTGACGTTGAAGCATGGTCACCAAGACAGCAGAAATATTTTGAAGTCGGTAGCTGTTCAAATCTCGGTGACGCTCAGGCACGTCGTCTTGGAATAAGAGTAAAAACATCTGACGGCAACAAGTATTTTGCACACACTCTCAATAATACAGTTGTTGCACCTCCGAGAATGTTAATTGCTTTCCTTGAAAACAATCTCAACGAGGACGGAAGTATTAGAATTCCCGAAGCTCTCAGACCATATATGCGTAAGGATGTTATAGCAGTTCCTGTGAAAAAGTAAAAAATCAGCGGTATGGACTTTATTCGTCCATACCGTTTTTTTTGTCGGCTTCTTTGGCGACAGTACAAAGGCACATAGCAAAAACTCCCACCGTACCGCCGAACATAGAACCAAGCAGGAAATTAAACATAAAAAATCACCTCAGTATATATTATGTGAAACTTTACGGCAGGTAAACAAAATAAGTCCCGAATATTTTCGGGACTTGTTTTGTTATTTCAGCATTTCAAGTATGCTGTTTTTCGGAATAACTCCTGCTGACTGATTCTGAATAACGCCGTCTTTTACAACAACAAGAAGCGGTATACTTTCTACTCTGAACGCCATAGAAAGTTCAGGCTGTTCGTCAACGTTTACCTTTCCTACTTTAACCTTTCCGTCAAGTTCTTCGGCAAGTTCCGAAACGACAGGTGAAAGCATCATGCATGGACCACACCAGCCTGCCCAGAAGTCGAGCAGAACAGTACCCTTATAATTGCGTACTTCTTCATCAAAATTTTCTTTTGTAATAATGACTTCCATTTTTATTCCTCCTTTGATTTATAGTAAAGCATACAGTGGCAGAAACCTTCAAAATCGGGGTCGGCAATCTGGTCACGGAATTCCTTACACATACATTTGTTTTCGGGTGTGCGTGGGATTCGGCACGGACAATATCCGTCCTTTTGTTTTAGTCCCTCTTTGATTCTTGCAACAACTTCCTTGTCGGGATTCAGAGTAATTTTCATAGTGAACCCTCCTTTTTTATTATTATAACTGCAAAAAAGATTTTCATGCAGATTATTTTAAAAGTTCGTCAGCCACTGCCTCAATCTGTGTAATATTTTCAGGTTTTACACTTGATTTTACTGTTACTGTATTTTCAAGCCATGTGATATTTTTTGACTTGGCAAACATCTCTTTCATTACCTTTCCTGCGGTAACAGCCCATGAACCGTTTTCAATGATTCCTATTGTGCGGTTCTGATAGTTACGCTCAGTGATTTCGTGAATAAAGCGTTTCATGAACGGAAAAACGTCTGCGTTGTATGTAGGGGAAGCAAGGACAAGTTTTCCATATCTGAAAGCGTCTTCAACTGCTTCTGCCATGTCTTCACGGGCAAGGTCGCACAGAACTACTTTAGGACAATTTTTTTCCCTGAGCTTGTCAGCAAGAATTTCACAGGCTTTTTTTGTATTGCCATAAACGGAAGTATATGCAATCATTACGCCTTCAGATTCAACACCATAAGATGACCATGTTGAATAAAGTCCGATATAGTAACCGAGATTTTCGGTCAGTACAGGTCCGTGTAATGCACATATAATCTGAATATCAAGAGCGGACGCTTTTTTAAGAACTGTCTGAACCTGTGTGCCGTATTTGCCGACTATTCCGAAATAATATCTTCTTGCTTCACAAGCCCAGTCCTCGTCAGTGTCCAATGCACCGAATTTTCCGAAAGCGTCAGCAGAGAAAAGAACCTTGTCGGTACTGTCATAAGTGAACATTACTTCAGGCCAGTGAACCATAGGAGCAAATATAAAAGAAAGCTGATGTCTGCCGAGTGAAAGGGTATCGTTTTCCTTTACAACGAGCTTGTTGACAGAATCGGTATTTTCAAAGAAATTTGCCATCATGGTGAAAGTCTTTGCGTTTCCGACAACTACAGTTTCAGGATAAGCCTTTATGAAGTTCATGATATTTGCGGAGTGGTCGGGTTCCATGTGCTGAACTATGAGATAATCTGGAGTTCTGCCGTTGAGGACATTATTTATATTGTTCAGCCATTCTTCTGAAAAATCAGCGTCAACGGTATCCATGACAGCTATTTTTTCGTCCATGATTACATACGAATTATAAGCCATGCCGTTCGGTACAACATACTGACCTTCAAACAGGTCAATTTCATGGTCGTTCACACCTACATAAAAAATATCTTCTGTTATCTTCATTTGTATAACCTCTTTTCAAAAAAACTATACTATCATTATAGCACAGATTTTACAGGAATGAAAGGGGGTAGCGGAAATTTTTTCATGTATTATTATTAAATAATGCAAAAACTCAGGTACATATTTTTTATGTTACATTTCCACAAAAAATCAGTGAAGCAATAATGTTCCACGTGGAACAAATTAAAGTGTTTAAAGTCTTTTTTGTCCGAAATATCGTTATATATGAATATTAATTATAATGCGGTCAAATATATAGAAAGTGGAAAATTACGCTAACGTTATTTTCCACAAATTGTATTTGGATAATTTGTCCGAATCGCTAAAATAAGCTGAAAAATGACATTTTGTACTGTTATATATTGACAAATCAGATGACAGATTGTATAATATTATTATAAGTGCAGTTATACGTAAAAAGCCTTTTTTTCGGTGTATTACCGTTTTTTTCTGCACTGAAAAAGAATATATTAAAAGAAGGAGATTTGTCTATGAATCTTAATGGACTGTCTGCAAAAGAGGTTGGAGAAAGCCGTAAAAAATACGGTACAAATGACCTGACACAAATTCCGCCCGACCCGCTTTGGAAGAAAATTCTTGAGGGTTTCAAAGACCCGATGATTATGATTCTTATTGTGGCACTGGTAGTACAGGTGGTACTGTGCTTTATGGGACAAGCCGAATGGTTTGAACCCGTCGGAATTCTGATTGCAATTCTTATTGCAAACGGTGTTTCGTCAATCAGTGAATACAAACAAGAAAACAAGGCTTCCGCTCTTAAAGAGGAGGAAGAAGCAAAGGAAATGGCAAAAGTTGTCCGTGACGGAAAGCTTGCTGAAATTCATGTAAGTGAAGTTGTCGTCGGGGACATTGTATATTTACAGGCAGGTGACAAAATTGCCGCTGACGGCGAAATAGTCGAGGGAGAAGTAAAGGTCGACCAGGCAGCCCTTAACGGTGAAACCGAAGAAGCCGAAAAGCGTCCTGTAAATTCAGGTGAAAGTTATGATATAAAAGACCTGCTGAACAAGCACTATGCTTATCGTGGTACTGTTGTATGTGGCGGTGAAGCACATATGCAGGTAAAGATTGTAGGTGATAAGACATTATTCGGTGAGCTTGCACTTGAAGTACAGGAAGACCAGCGTGCAACACCTTTACAGGTAAAGCTTGCAAAGCTTGCAAAACAGATTTCTACTTTCGGCTATATCGGTGCAATTGCTATTATTGTAGGAATTATGCTTAAGACTATTATCGGCGGCGGAGCTCCTGATTCGGTAATTGAATGGATAAAGCTTGTCATGAACGCTGTTACGGTAGCAGTTACCATTATAGTCTGTGCAGTTCCCGAAGGTCTGCCAATGCTCACGTCTATACTGCTTTCGTTCCAGAGCCTTAAGATGTCAAAGGACAACGTTCTTGTAAGAAAAATCAACGGTCTTGAAACAGCAGGAAGCCTCAGTCTGCTTTACAGTGACAAGACAGGTACTATCACAGAAGGTAAGCTTTCGGTAGTTGAGTTTATCACAGGCGACATTAAGAAATTCAACAAGCTTTCCGATACATCAACAAAGTTTCTTGATGATATTGTAGTTGGTGTAGGTGTTAACAACAGTGCCGCAGCAAGTGACGGAAATGTTATCGGAGGTAACAGTACTGACCGTGCATTGATGCATTTCATTATGGATGCAAAGGCAGAAAACAAAATCAACAAGGATGAAGCTATAAATTTCAGTCCGTTTGATTCCACAAAGAAAATGTCAAGCGTAACTGTTTCAAGAAACGGAAACAGCTATACTTATGTAAAGGGAGCACCTGAAAAACTTCTTTTAAGATGTACACAGTATGTTGACTCCGACGGAAATATAAACACTCTTACAAATCATAGTGCTATCACTGCATACATTGATGAACAGGCAGCACGTTCTATGCGACTTCTTGCAGTTGCAAAGCGTGACGGTGACAGCGACGAGGGTGATTTGACTCTTGTATGTATTCTTTGTATCAGAGATAATGTACGTAAAGAAGCAGTAGATGCTATCAGGGAAGTACAGGACGCAGGTATTCAGGTTGTAATGGTAACAGGTGACAGAAAGGAAACTGCCATTGCTATCGCAAAGGAAGCAGGACTTATCAGAAAGGAAACAGACATTGCACTTACATCAGCAGAACTTAACGAAAAATCCGACGAAGAACTTAAAAAGGTTATTCCGAATCTCCGAGTTGTTGCACGTGCATTGCCTACAGACAAGAGCCGTCTTGTCCGCTGTGCTCAGGAACTTGACTACGTTGTAGGGATGACGGGCGACGGTGTAAACGATTCTCCTGCACTTAAAAAGGCAGATGTCGGCTTTGCAATGGGAAGCGGTACTGAAGTTGCAAAGGAAGCAGGAGACATTACAATTCTTGACGATAACTTCTCGTCAATCGCAAAAGCTATCCTTTACGGACGTACTATGTTTAAGGGTATCAGAAAGTTCCTCATATTCCAGCTTACAGTCAATGTTGCGGCAGTTCTTACCTGTTTCTTGGGACCACTTATGGGTGAACCCACAATGATGACAGTTATTCAGCTTCTCCTTGTAAATCTTGCTATGGATACACTCGCTGCCATTGCATTCGGAAGTGAGCCGGCTCTTAAGGAGTACATGAAAGACAGACCGATTCCACGAAATGAAAGTATTGTAAGCAAGTCAATGCTTATACAGGTAATTATCAGTGGACTTTATATAACGGCACTTTGTCTTGTTATCCGTTTTGTTCCTGCAATACGTGAAATTTTCGGAAACGTAGACGACACCTATCTTTGTTCGGCACTTTTTGCAACGTTCATGATGGCGATTACTTTCAACGGTTTCAATGCACGTACTGAAAAAATAAATGTATTTGAACATATGGGAAGAAACAAGAATTTCCTTATTGTAATGATTGCACTTCTTCTTATTCAGTTTGTATTTGTAACATTCGGCGGTGAATTCCTCAGCGTTGAGGCACTTAATTTAAAGACATGGTTAATTTGTATCGTACTTGCATTTATGGTAATTCCGATTGACATGATACGCAAGGCAGTTACTAAAAAATAATATAATAAAGGAGGAAAAAGAAAATGAGTATTAATCTCCAGAAAGGACAGAAAATTGACCTTACAAAAGGCGGCGGTGGTCTTAGAAAAGTAATGGTCGGACTTGGCTGGGACGAAGTAAAAAAAAGTGGTGGTTTTCTTGGTATATTCAAACAGCAGCCTCAGGATATCGACTGTGACGCTTCTGTTATCATCTGTGGCAACAACGGCAAAATTGTTAGCAATGATATAAAGCAGTGTGTTGTTTATTACGGAAATCTCAGACACTCCAGCGGTGCAATCGTTCATCAGGGCGACAACCTTACAGGTGCGGGAGACGGAGATGACGAGCAGATTATGGTTGATATAAGCCGTCTGCCGTCAGAAATAGGAAAGATTGTATTTGTTGTAAATATCTATGATGCACGTACAAGAGGACAGCATTTCGGACTTATTGAAAATGCTTTCATCAGGCTTGTAAATATGGACAATAATCAGGAAATATGCCGTTTCAATCTTTCAGAGAATTACAATAACATGACGGGACTTGTTGTAGGGGAAATATATCGCAAAGGTAATGAATGGAAGTTCAATGCTATCGGTCAGCCTGTTCAGGAAGCAAGCAGACTTGATGCATTAATTTCACTTTATAGATAATATGTCTTGAATCTGCGGAGAGATTTTCACTTTAACATCAATATGTGAAAAAATTTCTCCGCATTTTATTTTAAACACGAAAAATTTTAAGGAGGAAATTTATTATGGCAATCAATTTACAGAAAGGTCAGCGTGTCGCTCTTGACGATTCAATGAAACTTGCTCTTGTAGGTCTCGGCTGGGATACTAACCGTTATGACGGAGGTTATGACTTTGACCTTGATGCATCTGCTTTTCTTCTTGGTGAAAACGGAAAGCTTATCAAAGACGAGGACTTTGTTTTCTACAACAACCTCAACGGCAGAGACGGTGCTGTAGTTCATACAGGTGATAATCTTACAGGTGACGGAGACGGAGATGACGAAGTTATTCTTATTGACTTCACAAAAATTCCGTCTGAAATCAAGAAGATAGCTATATGTGTAACCATTCATGAAGCCGATATCAGAAGGCAGAATTTCGGACAAGTATCAAATGCTTATATAAGAGTTGCAAAAATGGCTGACGAATTTGATACAGTCGGTGAACCCGTACTTAAATTTGACCTTGAAGAAGAATTTTCAATTGAAACCGCACTTGTAGTAGCTGAGTTTTATTACAAAAACGGTGAATGGAAGTTCAACGCAGTAGCGTCAGGATATCAGGGCGGACTGGCTGCTATTGTCCGTTCATACGGCGGAAATGTCTGAGAGGAGATGTGACATTTGAGGGAGTTTTCAAAGGGACAGAAAATAAAAATCAAGTCAGGCGGAGAACTTGAAGTTATTGAAAAACTTGGTGAAGGTGGACAGGGAATAGTTTACAGGGTATCTTACAACGGCAGGGAGTACGCTCTTAAATGGTACTTTGTAAATAAGCTGAAAGACCCTAAACGTTTTTATATGAATCTTGAAAACAATATAAGAAAAGGTGCTCCGACAAGTGCATTTCTCTGGCCTGTTGAAATTACCGAATATTTTGAGGGCAGTTTCGGTTATCTTATGAGACTTCGTCCGAAAGAGTACGAGGACTTTTCAAAATTCCTGCGTGCAAAGGTACACTTTTCAGGAATAAATGCGGTAATAAATGCAGCGTTGCAGATTACTACGGGATTCAGAGTACTTCATAATAAAGGATTCAGCTATCAGGACCTTAATGACGGAAACTTCTTTGTTAATCCCGATACGGGCGATGTGCTTATATGTGACAATGATAATGTTGCGGAATACGGCAAGGCTTTCGGAATTGCAGGAAAGTGTCGCTATATGGCTCCCGAAGTAGTAACAGGAAAGAAAAAGCCAGATATTCATACAGACAGATTTTCACTTGCTGTTGTACTGTATATGCTGATTTTTGTCAATCACCCCCTTGAAGGTGAAAGAACACTGAAATCTCCGTGTCTTACCGAAGAACTTGAACGTAAATTTTATGGAAGTGAACCTGTATTCGTATTTGACAAAAACAACCCGCAAAACAGACCTGTTGCAGATTTACACAGAAATGAAATAAAACTGTGGTCACTTTATCCTGACTTTGTAAAGGAAGCATTTCAAGAGGCATTCAGCAGGGAGTCAATGATAGGCAATAACATTGAGCATCGTGTAACCGAAAAAAAATGGCAGGAAATATTTATAAAACTGCGTGACTGTCTTGCAGAGTGTCCGTCATGCAATGACGAAACTTTTCTTAATCTTTCACAATCAGAATCAAATTGTATCTGCTGTGGCAAAGTTATTACTAATCCGTTTGTTCTGAAAGTCAAAAAGAATGTCATAGCGTTGATGCCCTCCAAAAAGATTTATGCTTGTCATACAGTATATGACAGTGAGGACTATAATCAGGAAATGGGCGAGGTAGTTTTAAGTAAGAGTGTTCCTGCCGTATCAGGTCTTAAAAATAATTCGGGACGTGCATGGACAGCAGTTGCATCTAACGGAGCGTCAAAGAGCTATGAAAGCGGACAGGTAATAAAACTTGTTAAGGGTCTTAAGATAAGATTCGGAAATGATAATGACGGTGAGATTTTATAATTGTAAGTGAGGTTTTAATAAATGGGATTATATGATGAAACAGTTGAAGTTCCCAGAAGAACTATGGTACTTTTCTTTGTTGTTGATACATCAGGAAGTATGAGCGGAAGCAAGATAGGCACGGTCAACAGTGCCATTGAGGACATTATACCTGAAATTGCTGACATTTCAGACAGTAATGCAGACGCACAGATTAAAATAGCTGCATTACAGTTTTCGACAGGTGCAAAGTGGCTTGACAGTCAGCCTGTATCAGCAGAGAATTTTGTTTGGAATTACCTTGATGCGTCAGGTGTTACCGACCTTGGTGAAGCTTGTCAGCAACTTAATGAAAAACTTTCAAGAACAGCGTTCATGAATGATGCTACAGGTTCTTTTGCTCCTGCCATATTCCTTATGTCCGATGGTGAACCGACTGATAACTACAGATACGGTCTTGACAAGCTCAAGCAGAATAACTGGTTTAGAAAAGCAATAAAGGTTGCTATAGCCATAGGTGAAGATGCAAATAAAAATGTACTTGCGGAATTTGCAGGTAATTCGGAAGCTGTAATAGACGTTACAAGTCCGAAGGAGCTTAGAAAGTGGATACAGTTTGTGACTGTCCGTGCTTCTGAAATCGGAAGCAAGAGTTCCAATGCAGGTTCAGATTCAGATTCAGGAAATAATGAAATTGAAACAAAGCAGGATATTATGATTCAGGAAATTCAGGCTCAGAAAGAGGATATTGAATGGAAAGATGAAAATCCGTTTGATGATGATGACAGCCTTCAGTGGTAATATCGGAGGTAATCTTTTATGAATATGAAAACCTTTGATATATCGGTACTCGGAGCAAGTCATATAAAAAAAGGGACAGTATGTCAGGACTATTCAATTTCAAATTCCGACAATGAATGGTCATACGCTATTGTATGTGACGGTCACGGCGGAGATGATTATGTAAGAAGTAACAAGGGTTCTGAATTTGGCTGTAAATCTGCTGAATTCATGATAAATTCAATGATGGGCAAAATAAGCAGTGAAAAATTTTTCAGTGAAAGTGAGTCACTGCTTCATACACTCGAACAGCGGATTATAAAAAAATGGCGTGAAACCGTTGAAGCACATTACAGGAATAATCCGTTTAAAGATTCGGAATTAAGTCGTGTATCTTCAAAAGCGTACGAAAAATATAAGAGCGGAAATATATACAGTGCATACGGAACTACTCTTGTTGCCGTTGTTATGACCCGTGATTACTGGTTTGGTATTCAGATTGGTGACGGTAAACTGATAACAGTTGACCGTAACGGCAAATTTAATCAGCCTGTTCCCGAAAATCCGAGGTGTTTTGCAAATGCGACTACTTCCATGTGTGATAAAGATGCATTTGATAATTTTCGTGGCTGTTTCAGCTGTGACAATCCTGAAAGTTATAATTCTGAAATTAACAATATTTCCGATATACAGAATAAAAATCATTTCGTGGCATATGGCAGGGAACTTCCAGCGGCGATTATTGTAAGCTCGGACGGAATTGACAACTGTTTTAAAGAAGATGAACAGATGTATAATCTTTATAAAACTGTTCTGTATTCTTTCGGTACGTCTGATTTTGCCGAAGCTAAAAACGGTCTGAAACATTATCTTCCCACACTTTCCCAGCAGGGAAGCGGTGACGATATTTCAGTAGCTGCAATACTTAACATTGATATTATTTCCGAACTTTCCATAGTGAAAGAATATGACATGAACAAACAGAAACAGAGAGTTGTTGACGCTAAACGCAGGGAACAGGAAGCCAATGAAGCAGAAAAGAAGATTGTAGCAGAAAGGGTTGCAAGGCTGGACAGGGAAAAAATTGCAGAAATTCAGGGCAAAGTAGACCTGCTTGAAAAAAAAATCAAACAGGTTTACGGAATGTTCAATGAATCTGAAGAAAATAATAAAAAGCTTGATAAATCGTTAAGAATGACAGAAGCAGAACTTAAGCATTGTAAAAGGGAATATGACGTTATTAAAAATGAATATAATTCCATTCGCAGAGATTTGTGCAAGGCATCTGATTTTATAAAGATATGTCATGACTGCGGAATTATTGTAATAAACAAAAGTAACTTCTGTATGAAGTGCGGAAAAACTGTAACGGAATACAGAAAGTATACTGAGAAGAAGGAAAGAACATGGGGCAGAAGAACTCCTGCTTATCCCGACGAACACAATAATATGAATACTTATCAGGATAATATTTATGACAGTATAAATAATGTTTCTGATGGTGACATTATAAGAGAAAATACTAATATAGATGTCCCGATTGCTAAGGAAGATGCATTGCGTCAGGAAAAAATTCAGAAGATTTCAGATAAGAAACATGATATCTCAGACGAAAACAATGTGTTAATTGAAGAAACAAACACAGATACTGAAAGTCCAAATCAGGAAACAATTGAAAGTATTCCGGACGATTTACATGAAGATTCTGAAAAAAATGAATCCGACGAACAAACTGTTATAAGTGAGGAAACAAGCACAGATACTCAAAGTCCAAATCTGGAAACCGCTGAAAATATTTCGGACGATTTACATGAAGATTCTGAAAAAAATGAATCCGACGAACAAACTGTTAT
>CAMWGS010000005.1 GCA_947173865.1 uncultured Ruminococcus sp. | reverse complement strand
TGCAATAATAGGTGCTATGCCGTCTGAGCTTGCTGATATAAGAAAAATGCTCGGAGAGGCTGAAACACAAAAAATCTCAGGATTTGAGTTTTTTGTGAACGAGTACAAGGGAAAGACTATAATCAACGCCTGTTGCGGTATTGCAAAGGTAAATGCCGCACTCTGTACACAGGTTATGATTGACAATTTCAATCCGGACTGTGTAATAAATACGGGTATCGCAGGCGGAATGAATACTGATGTAAAAGTCTGTGATATAGTTGTTTCCACAGAAGTTCTTCCGCATGACCTTGACTCGCATTTCCTTAACGACTATCCGCCTTACTGTGCAGTTTTCAAGGCTGACGAAAAACTTATTGAATTGGCTGAAAAAATCTGTGACGAATTTTCTGTAAACAGTTTCAGGGGCAGAATAGTTTCGGGAGAAGCTTTTATTTCAAGCAACGAAGTCAAGGCTGAGATTCAGAACCGACTTAATCCGCACGCTGTTGACATGGAAAGTGCCGCTGTAGGTCACTGTTGTTATCTTAACGAAAAGCCGTATGTAAGTGTACGTTGTATTTCCGACAATGCCGACGATGACGGTGCTATGTCTTTTGATGAATTTGAAAAGATTGCAGCAAAGAGAGTAGCTGAAATCGTTCTCAGAATGACCGAAATTATTTAATTTCAGAAAGGGAAATCATTATGAATAAATTACCTGTTTTTATGACTGCTGCCGTTCTAGCAATGTCTGCCGTTACACCGTTCTGTGCAAGTGCGGAGTCTGCAGAAGATTATGTACCCGTTATGTATCTTTCCGTTGAGGACAATGATAAAATATCTGTTCTTCCAAACGGTACTGTATACATAAACACAAAGGATTTGACCGAAGAAAATAAAATCCGTGTCAATGTTTACATACGTGACGATTCCAAAAGCTGCTGGACTGTTGCTCCGAAAGTCAAGAGTGCCGATATGTACATAAAATTTACTGAAGATGCAATCGACCCTGCCGAAGCAGGTGAAAATTCTCCATATGATTCATCAGAATACGGTTTTTATAATACACGTGATGAAGAATACAACGTATTGAATATGTCATTTACTGCACCTATGTCAGATATGCTTTCAGGCAATATTAAAAAATTACCGCTTACAAGCGATGCAACAGACGATTATCCGCTTGCATATTTCAATGCTTCTGTTGATTCTGACATTCCCTCGGGAAAATACAGAATTTATTTTCTGACCGAATCGGAAGATTACGCCGACCAGCGTATTACACAGGTATCTCTTCTGGACGATGAAGGAAATTCCGTGACTGTAACACCGGAAGTAAAGGAGCAGAAAATTGTTGTTTCCGACCGTATGCTTGGTGATGTCAACAACGACGGTCTTATTGACACAGTAGATGCAACCGCCATAATGATGGAATATGCAAGACTTTCGGCAGAAAAAGACCCTGTTTTTGAAACGGGTCAGTCTGTTTCAGCCGATGTAAACGACGATAATCTTGTTGACACGGTAGATGCAGCCGCTATTCTTAGTTACTATGCTTATCTTTCAGCAGATAAAGAATACATGGAATTTGTAGAGTATCTTGCGTCTTATTCCGCACAGTAAAAATATACGACGACTGTCTTTAAAAGGCAGTCGTTTTTTATTTGTGACATATTTGTTATTTTCAAGTCACTGCCATGTCATATTAAAGAAGTATAATATACTTATAACATGGAAAGAGGTGTGATTATGGAAATATTAAAAGTAGAGAATCTATGCAAAGTATACGGAAAAGGTGAAAATGAAGTCCATGCATTAAATGATGTTTCTTTTTCCGTAAAGCAGGGGGAATTTCTGGCTATTATAGGACCTTCGGGTTCAGGGAAGTCCACACTCCTGCATATTCTCGGAGGAGTTGACAAACCCACAAGCGGTAAAGTTTACATGGATGGTAATGATATTTATGCACAGAGTGACGAAAAACTTGCGGTTTTCAGACGACGGCAGGTAGGGCTTGTATATCAGTTTTACAATCTTATCCCCGTGCTTAACGTTACGGAAAATATAACGCTTCCCGTACTTATGGACGGCAGGGAAGTGAATCAGGAACGTTTGCAGGAACTTCTTGAAATATTCAAGCTGAAAGAACGTGAAAATCATCTTCCGAATCAGCTTTCGGGCGGACAGCAACAACGTGTTTCAATAGGTCGTGCTTTGATGAACGCTCCTGCGGTAATGCTTGCCGACGAACCGACAGGAAACCTTGACAGCAAAAACAGTCAGGAAATAATAAACCTGCTCAAACTCTCAAATCAGAAATACAACCAGACACTTATAATAATTACTCATGACGAAAACATAGCTCTGCAGGCTGACCGTGTAATTGCTATTGAAGACGGAAGAATTATACGTGATGAGGTGATTCGCAGATGAATATATTCAGCAGGGTCACTTCACAGTCACTCAGAAAAAACAAAACCCGTACCATTGTTACAATAATAGGAATAATTCTTTCAACCGCTCTTGTATGTGCGGTAACAATTTCTGTTTCAAGCTTTATGGATTACGCTGTACGCTATTTCATAAGAACTAACGGAAGCTGGCACGGACAGTCTATAGAACTTGACTGCGAAAATTTCAGTAAAATAAAAAATTCGGACAAAGTTTCCGACTATATTGCAATGAAAGAAATAGGATATGCCGAAACAGAAAGTGAAAATCATTACAAACCCTATCTTTATATTGTATCAGTGGAAGGAAATCCAGATGACAATATTATACCAATAAATATAACTCAGGGTGAATACCCCGATTCTGCGGACGAGATACTTATTCCCGACCATCTCACCAAAAACGGCGGAGTTGTCTATAATATCGGTGATACAATAGAGCTTGAAATAGGTGACAGAATGATTGACGGTAATAAACTTCATCAGAATAATCCGGTATATCAGGAAAATTACGATGTCAACGGAAATTATTCCGAAGAATTTTCTGAAGAAGAATTTGTACCGAGAGAAACACGTACCTATACTGTAAGCGGATTCTATGAACGTCCGGCATTTGAGGAATACTTCGCCGCAGGATATACGGCAATTGTACTTGATGACGGTTTCAGTGAAGATACAGTGTATAATATGTTTTTCACAATGAAGAATCCAAAAGATATATATGCTTTCATGGAAGAAAATCAGTTCAACTGTTCAACCAATTATGAATTACTCATGCTTTACGGTGTATCGGGATATAACAGTTTCTATAAATTATTCTACAATATGACTGCTATACTCATTATTTTGATAATGTTCGGTTCGGTATCTTTGATATATAATGCATTTGCAATATCCGTTTCAGAAAGGACAAAACAATTCGGACTTCTTTCTTCAATCGGTGCGACAAAGAAACAGTTACGCAGAATGGTATTTTATGAGGCATTTACGGTAAGTGTAATAGGTATACCGTCGGGAATTATTTTAGGTGTTGCGGGAATAGGAATAACGCTTGCTGTTATCGGAAATAAAATCAGCAGTGTTATCGGATTTGATATGTCTATGAAAATGTGTGTTTCACCGCTTGCAATTATCACAGCCTGTACCGTTTCTGTTATAACAGTACTGCTTTCCGCATGGATTCCGTCAATAAGAGCCACACGCATAACGGCAGTTGAGGCAATACGGCAGAGCAAAGACATAAAATCAAAGAACAAGCCGATTAAAACACCTAAGATAGTATACAAAATTTTCGGACTTTCTGGAATGTTGGCACAGAAATACTTCAAAAGAAGTAAGAAAAAGTACCGTTCAACTATAATGAGCCTTTTCATGAGTATAGTACTGTTTATATCGGCTTCGGCATTCTGTGAATATATAATCAGTTCAATAAATATGCCTCTTGGAATTACGGAAGGTGCTGACCTTTATTATTATTACGGTAATAATTATTCATATGAAAACGCTGACGAAAACCGTGACAGACTTCTTGATATATTCAGTTCTGATGAAAATATTACAGCAGTATCATATATGAAAACATTCATCACAAGTGGAGAAATTTCAAAATCTTATCTTACTCAGAAAGCTATAGAATCATACGAAACTGAAAACTCAGATGATTTTATTTCTGATGCTTTTGCGGATATAATATTTCTGGACGACAACTCTTTCCGTGAACTTCTCAAAGAAAACGGTCTTGACGAAGAAAAGTTCATGAACCCTGAAAATCCGCTTGCAGTCGTCATTGACGGAAATATGACTTTTGATTATGATGAACAGAGATATGTGAAAAATTACATTTTTAATTCTGATGAATGTGAATTCACTGGTTACAGGAATATTGATATTGACGGTTATTATTTTGACGGCTATCTGAATGAATCTGACAATCAGATGTTTGTCTACCGCAACAGTGAAAATTTACAAGACGTAAAACTTCTTACGAAAGAAGAAGCAACAGAAAAATCGTGTACCATAAAATCAGGCAAGACAATTACTGAAATACCATACTGGTGGGTTTACAGAGGGACACATTTTTCTTTTGTTTATCCTTACAGCATGATTGAAAATGTTGTCCACGAAAGTCTTGACGGCTATTCTTTAATTTACTACATGACTTCCGACAACCACAGCAAGTCTTATGAAAATATCAGTGAAAAACTTGATGACAATTCATTCCCTTTAATAAATCTCAATGACCTTTCGGCAGAAAATGAAAAGGAACATAATATAGTTACTGTCATAAGGGTTTTCGCTTACGGATTTATAGTCCTGATTTCACTTATTGCCGCCGCTAACGTATTCAATACGATTTCCACAAATATAAATCTCAGACGGCGTGATTTTGCTATGCTTAAATCAATCGGCATGACTGAAAAGGAACTCCGCAGAATGATGAATTATGAATGTCTTATGTACGGCACAAAGTCATTGATATACGGACTTCCCGTATCGGCAGGAATTACGTTTTTAATATATAAGTCAATGGACATAGGAATTGAAAGTAATTTCTTTATGCCTTGGAAAGCTGTAGCAATAGCGGTACTTAGTGTGTTTGCGGTAGTATTCGCAACCATGCTTTACTCAATAAGCAAAACAAAATCAGACAACCTTATTGAAATCCTTAAAAACGAAAATATATAAAAAATCCCCTCCTGAATTATTTTTCGGGAGGGAAATTTTTTATTGACTCTCATGTGAGCCAGAAACTTAATGCATTTTTATAATCTTCTGCACTATGTTCTTTAATCTCAATCCATGCGACCTGAAACTTTATATGTTCCCACGATTTGTCAAGCAGACGAAAACTATATCCGTTTTTTTCGGGGAGTACTTTAACAATGTATGATGTGAATTTTGATTCGTCGTATTTATCGGGAATCATTATTTTATTAAAACCGTTTATTTTTGAGTAATTAAATATCTGTGCTGTTTTTTCGTCATCATTAGGGTCATATGCTCCTATTCCGACAGCCCGGTTTTCTATTACTGAACAATAACAAACTGTATGTTCATCAGAATCTTCAAACTCCCATTCACCACATGAAAAAACAACTTTGTATACAGAACCGACTTCAAGAACTGATGTACTGATAATTATATGATATGTATCTGAAATATTTATTTTATCAGTAACATCATTATTTTCGTTGTAAACCGAACACGGAATATCAAATGTGTTTCTGACTACGGAAAAAGGAATTTTTTCATCTCCGAAATACACACTGAATTTTCCGACAGGTGTTATAAGGTCTTTTATATCACGAAAAATATACTTCATTAAATTCTGCTCCTTTCTTGAATTATACCGTAACTTTATAGAATCTTACTGTAAACACAGCACCATCATTTTTATTTTCGGCTTTTACAGTACCGTTTTGTCCTGTAATAATCATGCGTGAGAGAGCAAGACCTATTCCGAATCCTTTTTCACCCGAATCACTGCCTTTGTAGAATCTTTCAAATATATGCGGGAGGTCTTTTTCGTCGATACCGCCACCGTTGTCCGAAATAATTATTTCCGTATAAACAGGATTGTCCGACGCATCTATTTTAATGTCTTTTCCGGACGGAGTATGCTCCATACAGTTTTTCACAATATTTCCTATTGCTTCGCACGTCCATGATATATCGCCCGAAAAATTTCCGTCGGCATTTACAACAAGGTGCTGGTCACGGAGTTCAATCGGTATACTGAGCGGAACACATGAACGTTGAAGAAGTTCTTCAAGGGATATATTTTCTTTATTGAATTTAACCGTACCTGTATCAAGGCGTGATATTTTAAGAAGCGACGTGATAAGCCAGTCTATACGTGAAAGAAGTTCATAAAGCCTGTGAGTGATTTCAAGTCTTTTTTCGTCTGTCAAATCAGGTTCGGAAAGCATGGACACAAGCAGGTTTATTGAAGTTATGGGTGTGCGTATCTGATGTGAAATATCTGCTATTGAGTCGGCAAGATATATTTTGTCGTCTTTAAGTTGCTGTTGCTGTTGCCGTAAACAGTTTACCATTTTATATAGTTCACTCTGAAGCACGGCAATTTCACCTTCTTCATATTTTTCAAGTGAAATATGGTTGTTGCCGTGCAGGATTTTATCTATATCGCTTGAAAGTTCCGCAAATCTCCTGTATCTTTTTCTTACCGAAACAAGCCAGACTGTAATAAGCAGTACACACACGACAAACGTTATCATTCCACAACGGATATCAATGCAAGCAGTAAAAATTATTCCTGTAAGAGAAATAATAATTTTTATGAAAAATGTCTTTTCTATTTCGGGATTACGCATAAGTTTTATCATAAGTCAAGCCTGTACCCAATTCCACGAACTGTTTTTATTATTTCGGGATTCTGAGGGGCTTTTTCTATTTTTTCACGCAGTCGCTTTATATATACTGTAAGTGTATTGTCGTTTACAAATTCACCTGCAATGTCCCATATTGATTCAAGCAGACGTGTTCTTGAAAGAACAGCATTTTTATTGTTTATGAAAACTAATAACAACCTGTATTCAAGGGCTGAAAGATAGAGGTCTTTACCGTTTCTGCTTGCCGTCCCACGAACTGTATCAACAGAAACGTCGCCTATCTGAGTTATACCGCCCGTGTTTCCTGTAAGACGCAGAATATTTTTTATTCTCGAAACAAGTTCACGTGGACGAAAAGGTTTTGCTATATAGTCGTCTGCACCCAGGTCAAACCCCGTAACCGTGCTGTATTCGTCACCCGACGCTGTAAGGAAAATAACAGGTATATCATACTCTGATTTTATGGCGGAGCAGGTTGTAAAACCATTTCCGTCGGCAAGCATTATGTCAAGAAGTACGAGGTCAAAACTGTTTTCATGAATTAATTGCAGAGCAGAAGCCTGTCCTTTTGCATTTTTAACGTCAAAGCCCTCATGGTTCAGAAACTCACTCAGACTTGATATAATTTCCCTGTCGTCCTCAACAAGCAGAATCCTATACATATAAAAAACTCTCCTTATTTTATTATTACCTCTGACCAGTATTCCTGATTGTATATATCAGTAAAACGGTACATTAATTTTACTTCGCCGTCGCCTACGTCAACGTTGCTTATAGTCATGTTGTCGGTGACGGTAACAGGTTCGCTTAAATAATAACTGTCTTGATATTCGCCGTTGTATGCATAAAAGTCACATATAAAATCAAGTGTGTCACCTGTGTTAAGTTCTGTCAGACTTTTCGGCACTGTATCGGTTTCACCGTTCACATAGTCTGTTGAAGCACCTGCAATATAGCCGTTAGGATTTTCGTTGTCAAAAACTATAATAAGGTTAACTCTATCACCGTTGAGCATTGCGGGAACATATCCCGTAATCGTATAGTCATCACCGTTTTCGGTTGTGTCTGTATGATAGTAGGCGACAGGCTGATTATTTATTGCAAGCCAGTTTCTTTCAGTATCAGGGATAAGATTTCCGTCACTGTCAAAATCATATATATTGTCAAGACCCAAATCAATGTAACCGTTTCCATCGTCATAGAACATATTGAGGTCAATTTTATGGACAAGTTCCCACTGTGATTCGGGCAGTAACATAAAATAAGAACCGTCGTCTTTCTGTTCCCATACGAGATTACTTGCATCAAAGAAATGCTGTGAAATATATTCGTTTGCACTTTCCTGAGATATGGCGGTGTCATTCATATATTCAATGTTTCTTCCTGAAGAACTGCCGAGGAATGTGTTTATAAGTCCGCCGATAATGTCGATATTTGAAGAAGAAACCGTATTGCTTATCATTCCGAAAAGCGACGAAAGCGGTGAACTGTTTCCGCTGTTTGCGACCTGTCCGCTTTTTTCGATTTTTGCAAACTGTCTTATACAGTTGCTGTATTCCGAGTCCATACCGATATTGCTGTAAAAACTGCACGCAGGGTCTACATATGAAGTTCTCTGATAAGGAAAGTATATTGAAACACCGTATGCATTTGTAATACTTGATGATGTACGGTTATACTTTACTGCATTTTTTAACGCACTGCTTAATTCCTTGCCTTCGGGAGTACCGACGTTTTCAGCAAAGTTTACAAGGTCAATCTGGTCAATTTTTGAACTCTGTGCAAATTCCCTTGTATTATAACGGGCATCTGAAATCTGCTGATACTCCTGATTTATAATCTTGTCGCTTACAGACCTTGAAAAACTGCTGAGTTTTTCAGGTACAGTGTTTGAAAATTCGGCAAGGTCAATAATTGAAAGAGTGGTTTTCTGCCCGTTGCACTTCTGATTACAGCGTGTAACAAAATCGTCGATAATGTTCTTTCCTATATCAACAGTGGACATAGATGTATTTTTACCGAGTTTATTGAGCCAGTCGGTATAATACCAGCCAATGCCCGGCTCTGTTTCTTCTGAAGCAATAAGATAGTCTGCATATGGGTCAAGCATGAAAGCGGTTTCCGCTGTAGCCATCAGACAGGCATCAAAACCTATGAAATCAAACGTAACATTGCTGTCTTTCAGTGCCTGACTTATTCCGCCGAGGTTCATAGAACCGTTTGATTTATATTTTTCGTCATAGCCGTAACCACTTACAGAACCACCGCCGTGGTCCCATAGAATAAGCTCGTTTCTGTTGGCAGGGAAATTTGTATTGCAGTACTTTATAAAATCTGAAAGAGTTTTCGGGTCTGTCATTGACTTTGCACCGTCATCAGCAACAAGACTGACAAGTCTGCCGTCTTTAATCTGATAAATCTGATTTACAGAAGAACTTATGCCGTTGGACTGCCAGTCAGAACAACCGCCCGTATATATTATTATGTCGATATTCTTTCCGAGACTTGCGGCTTTCATTTCCTCAATGTCGGAAGATGCCATTTTGTACTTTGATTCAAGGTCAGTACCGCACATATAAACCATGATTGTTATTCTGTCCTTGTTCTTACCGAGTATCTTTGTACGTTTTTCCCGTGAACCATTTGCAACAGAAGTGTCAGCTTTTGTTTCTGAACTTGCCGAATAACCTGATGTATCGGGTTTATCTGAATTACTGCCCAGAAGTCCGCCTGCACCGCTCTTTAAAAGCATAAGCACAAGTACTATTAACAAAGCTCCTCCGCCACCGCCTGCCGCTGCACGTTTTACTCCCGAACCTGATGACTTTTTTCCTGAATAATCCTGTCCGCTTACTTGTCCCGTACCGAGTCTGTCTCCTCTTTTATGAACGCCGTTTCCACCTGATGTTACATTCTTTTCTCTGGAACGTGGTCTTTTTTGTTCCATAAAATCCTCCTGTATTTATTTTAAATTTATTTTATCATTTATACATGGATTTGTCAATAAAAAAGGACGGAAATTATCCGTCCTTATTTTTATTTTATTACACTGAAAGCATTGTCAACAACTTTTTCGTCAGGTGCTTTTGTGAAACTGCTCACAACAGGTACAACAATCAGTGAAACAATCATTGCAAACGCACCTGCGTTTATAGGTGAGAGAAGATTGACTTTCAGACCCATATCAATTACAGACTGTTTTAATCCGTCGAAAGCTGATATATTCATACTGAATAAAAGCATATGTAAAACACTTATTCCGATACCTGTACAGAAGCTTGTCCAGCAGGCAGCCTTTGATGCCTTTTTCATGAAAAGACCATAGAGGAAAGGTCCGAGGAATGCACCCGACAACGCACCCCATGAGTAAGACATGAGAGTTGAAATTGACGCATTCTTGTTGCAGGCAATAATTACGGAAATAAGCAGGAACACAGCAATAAATACACGCATAACGGTTATCTGCTTTTTCTCCGAAAAGTCTTTGACATGAGGTTTTATAAGGTCATTTGTGAGCGTTGAACTCGACGTTAAAACGAGTGATGAAAGAGTTGAAAGAGAAGCAGAAAGAACAAGTACAACAACAAGTCCTATCAGAACACTTGGAAGTGCTTTCTGAAGCAGTGCGGGAACCATTGTGTCATATACGGGCTTGCCGTTTACGGTTTCAATGAAGTCCTTGCCTTTTTCGTTCGGGTCAAGTGTACAGTAAAGTCTTACAAATCCGCCCATGAAATAAGAACCGCCTGCAACGACAAGTGCGAATATTGTTGAAATAACCGCCCCTTTTTTAATAGCCTGTTCGTCCTTTATAGCATAGAATTTCTGAATCATCTGCGGAAGTCCCCATGTACCGAGAGAGGTAAGAATTACGACGCCAAGCAGATTGAGAGGGTCAGGACCTATAAGTGAGCCGAGTTTTTCGGTTTCAGCAATTTCGGAAAGCTGTTCAACTGCACTTGAAAATCCACCCTTTGTCTTTACCGTAAGAGCGACAACTGTTGCAATACCAATCAGCATAATAATTCCCTGAAAGAAATCGTTGAGGGCAGTAGCCTTATAACCGCCAAGTATTACATAAACGGCTGAAAGAAGTGCCATTGCGATAATGATAATGGTTGAACCGTTTTCACCAAAATCAAACACCATTCCGAAAAGACGTGAAAGACCGTTGTAAACTGACGCAGTATAGGGAATAAGGAAAACAAATACAATTACTGCCGATGCGGTTTTAAGTGATTTCGAGTCAAAACGATATTCAAAAAACTCAGGCATTGTTTTTGCCTTTAAGTGATTTGACATAAGACGTGTGCGTTTTCCTATAAGGAAAAAGGGGATAAGACTGCCGATAACGGCGTTTCCGATACCTACCCATGCGGCAGATATACCATACATCCAGCCGAATTGTCCTGCATAGCCGATAAATACAACTGCTGAAAAGTAGGTAGTACCGTAAGAAAAGGCAGTGAGCCAGCCTCCGACACTCCGACCGCCAAGCATAAAGTCATCTGCGGACTTCGTCAGCCGTGAAGTGTAGAAGCCTATTCCTACCATAATGAGAACATATACGGCAAGAATAACTAAGGTTGCGGTTTTCATTTTTAAACTTCTCCGTTCTTGAAAAATTCACCCCTTTAAAGTTTTAACGTTTTAAAGGGATGTATTCTTATTATAATATATACCTTACCTTTTGTCAATCCCGAAATTAGCACTTGCATTTATTTATAATATGTGGTAAAATATTACTGTGGCATAAAAATATTATGAATCGGAGGAATCTCATGTTATCTGATATCGAAATAGCTCAGGGTGCAGAAATGAAACCCATAAATCAAATTGCTGAATCAATAGGAATCGAATACGGCGACCTTGAACCTTACGGACACTACAAAGCCAAGGTTTCTGAACAGCTTTACTCAAAACTTGCAGACAAAAAAGAAGGAAATCTTATTCTTGTTACTGCTATAAATCCTACTCCAGCTGGTGAGGGAAAAACTACAGTAAGTGCAGGTCTTGCGGAAGCTATGGGAAAAATCGGAAAGAAAGCCGTTCTTGCTCTGCGTGAGCCGTCTTTAGGACCTGTTTTCGGAATAAAAGGCGGAGCAGCAGGCGGTGGTTACGCTCAGGTTGTTCCTATGGAGGACATAAATCTTCACTTTACAGGTGATATGCACGCCATTACTTCGGCAAATAATCTTCTCTGTGCCGTGATTGACAATCATATTCAGCAGGGAAATGAATTACAGATTGACCAGCGTCGAATAATGTTCAAACGCTGTATGGATATGAATGACCGTGCATTGAGAAATATTGTTATCGGTCTCGGAGGAAAAATGAACGGTGTGCCACGTGAGGACGGATTCAATATAACTGTTGCTTCCGAAATCATGGCTATACTTTGTCTTGCTTCCGATATTGCAGACCTTAAGAAAAGACTCGGTAATATTCTTGTTGCATACGATTTGAACGGAAAACCTGTTTTTGCCGAACAGCTCGGAGTATGCGGTGCTATGACCGCCCTGCTCAAAGACGCTCTTAAACCTAATCTTGTCCAGACACTTGAAAACAATCCCGCTTTCATTCACGGAGGACCTTTCGCAAATATCGCACATGGCTGTAATTCTCTGCGTGCTACAAAACTTGCCCTTAAACTCGGTGATTACTGCATTACCGAAGCAGGATTCGGCTCGGATTTGGGTGCTGAAAAGTTCTTTGATATAAAGTGTCGTTACGGAAAATTAAAGCCTTCATGCGTAGTACTGGTTGCAACCATAAGGGCGTTGAAATATAACGGCGGTGTTGCAAAGACAGACCTTTCCGCCGAAAATCTTACCGCACTTGAAAAAGGTATTGTCAACCTTAAAACACATATTGAAAATATGCAGAAATATAACGTACCTGTGGTGGTTGCTGTTAACCGTTTCGGAACTGATACCGACAGTGAAGTGAAATTCGTTGAGAACTTCTGTGCGAAAATGGGTGTAAGAGTTTCAATGTGTGAAGTGTTCGCAAAAGGCGGTGAGGGCGGTAAAAACCTTGCTGAAAAAGTGTGTGCGGTTATAGACGAAAATTCAGACAAGGAAAATAAATTTGCTCCGATTTATGATGAAAAACTTCCGATAAAGGAAAAAATAGAAATTATTGCAAGGGAAATTTATCGTGCAGACGGTGTTATATATACGGCACAGGCTGAAAAAGCCGTAAAAGAAATTGAAAACATTGGTTTCGGACAGCTTCCCGTGTGCGTTGCAAAAACTCAGTATTCTCTTTCTGACAATCCGTCACTTCTTGGAAAACCCGAAAACTTCAAAATTACAGTACGTGATGCAAAGCTTTCATCAGGAGCAGGTTTCGTTGTAATCTATACAGGCGATATTCTTACTATGCCGGGGTTGCCTAAAAAGCCGTCTGCATTCAATATTGACTGTGACGAAAACGGCAATATTATAGGACTGTTCTGATGAATATGAAGATTATTACACATTCTCCGCAGGAAACAATAACGACCGCCGAAAAACTCGGCTCACTTCTCAGGGCAGGGGACATAATAGCGTATAAAGGTGGTCTCGGTGCAGGAAAAACCACTTTTACACGTGGAATTGCCTCGGGTCTCGGACTCGGGGACTGCGTTTACTCGCCGACTTTCGCCCTTGTCAACGAGTACAGGGGAGATAATATAACACTCTATCATTTCGATATGTACCGTATACAGAGTGAGGACGGTCTTGAATCAACAGGTTTCTTTGACTATCCTTTTGATGAAAACGTTGCTGTTATTGAGTGGTCGGAGAATATTGAAGATTTCCTGCCGGAACATACTATATATATAACTATTAATCCTGTAAGTGAAAACGAAAGGGAAATAATTATTGAGGGTGGTGAAAAATTTGCTGATACTTGGAATTGATACATCAGGAAAAACTGCGTCCGTTTCGCTTTTTGACTCCGACAATGAAATTTTTCTTGCTGAAAGTACACTGTACACTCAGAAAACACATTCTCAGGTCATAATGCCTATGGTAAAGGATATAATATATGGTGCAGGAAAAACAATGTCCGATATTGACAGAATAGCAGTTGCCGACGGTCCGGGGTCATATACAGGTCTGAGAATAGGCGTTGCAGGAGTAAAAGCAATGTGCTTTGCACTCGGCTGTAAATGCGTGGGAGTTTCCACACTGGAAGGACTGGCTTATAATAATATCGCATTTCACGGAACCATATGCTCCGTAATGAAGGCAAGAGGCGAACTTGTCTACACCTGTTCATATAAAAGTGATGGTTATTGTCTTGAACCGTTATGCGATGAGGGAATTATAAGCCGTGACGAACTTGCGGAATTTCTTTCCCTCAACGGTACGGAAGCACTTCTGTGCGGTGACGGTGCGGTTGATTTCTTTACGGACTACCGCTCACCGAAACTTTTTATTGCACCGCCTCAGAACAGGTTACAGAACGCTTCAGGTGTTTGTCTTGCTTCACTTTCAAAAAAAGAAGTTTCACCCGACGAACTGGAAGTATCTTACTTACAGAAAGTCAAGGCTGAAAAGGATTTAGAGGACAAAAATAAATGACAGAATCTGAAATCCGTGAAACTGTCAGAAAAATATATAATTATGAATTTTCTGAAAAAGAAAATGATTACTGGATTGATGTACTTGAAAAGGAAACAGGTCTTGTAAATGTTTCTGATTATATTTACTGGCCTGACTGAGTCGGAATTGATTTCGACGAAATAACAGACAGGATTATTTCTGATATGAAAAATAAAAATCATATAATACTAATGAAATCGGAGGATTTTAAAATGATTGCAATTGGCTGTGACCACGCAGGAGTCGAAATGAAAAAAGCCGTTATTGAGGCTCTTTCAGAAAAAGGTTTTGAATTTAAAGATTTGGGTACAGACGGTCAGCCGTGTGACTACCCTGTTGTTGCAAAGGCAGTATGTGAAGAAATTACTTCGGGAAACTGTGAAAAGGGAATTTTGATATGTGGTACAGGTATAGGAATGTCCATGGCTGCGAACAAGGTAAAAGGCATAAGAGCCGCACTCTGTTCGGATTCGTTCTCGACAAAGTTCACACGTCTGCACAATGACGCAAATATTATGTGTATGGGTGCGAGAACCCTCGGAAACGGTCTTGCTTCCGAACTTGCTGAAATATTCCTGACAACAGGCTTTGAAGGTGGTCGCCACCAGAGAAGAATTGACCTTATCACTGATATTGAAAATAATAATCTGTAATATTTCAGGTTAAAATAAATAAAGGAGGTACTGGATATGGGAGAGTTACACATTATTGACCACCCGCTTGTTCAGCACAAAATTTCACTCATGAGAGACAAGAACACCGGTTCAAAGGAATTCAGGGAACTTGTTTCGGAAACCGCTATGTTTATATGTTACGAGGCTACCCGTGATTTACCTCTTAAAGAGATAGAACTTGAAACACCGATAGCAGTCGCAAAGACAAAGATAATTTCAGGCAGAAAGCTTGCGTTTGTACCGATTCTGAGAGCAGGTCTCGGAATGATTGAGGGCGTTACCGCTCTTGTTCCTGCTGCCAAGATAGGTCATATAGGTCTGTTTCGTGACCCCGAAACTCATCAGGCTGTGAAATACTATGCAAAAATGCCCGATGACGTTGCAGAAAGAGACTGCATTATCATTGACCCTATGCTTGCTACAGGTTATTCGGCTCGTATGGCTATTGACGAACTTAAAAAACTCGGTGTTAAAAATATAAAGTTCATGTGTATCATCTGCTCACCTGAAGGCGTTGAAGCAGTTCAGAAAGAACACCCCGACGTTGATATTTACTGTGCGTCTCTTGACAAGGGACTGAACGAAGATAAATTCATAGTTCCGGGAATAGGCGACGCAGGTGACAGAATGTTTGGTACAAAGTAATTATAAAGGAGAATATTTTTATTATGTCAAACGAATGTAATAATGATTGTTCAAGCTGTGAAAGTGCGAGCAACTGTAATCAGCCTAAAAGTTTTCTCGAAAAGCCCAACGAAATGAGTAACATCGGTAAAGTTATCGGTATTGTAAGCGGTAAAGGCGGTGTCGGAAAAACTATGGTTTCTTCACTTCTCGCTGTAAGTATGCAGAGAAGAAACAAGAATGTAGGTATTCTTGACGCTGATATTACAGGCCCGTCCGTACCGAAGGCTTTCGGCATACACGGTAAGGCAGAGGCTTGTGAAAACGGTATTTTTCCGTCAAAGAGCAAAACGGGTATTGACGTTATGTCTGTAAATCTTCTGCTTGAAAACGAGTCTGACCCTGTTGTCTGGAGAGGTCCTGTAATTGCAGGAGTTGTAAAGCAGTTCTGGACAGATGTTATCTGGAAAGACACTGACTATCTCTTTGTTGATATGCCTCCCGGAACAGGCGACGTTCCGCTTACAGTGTTCCAGTCGTTCCCCGTTGATGGCATTGTAATTGTGACATCTCCGCAGGAACTCGTTTCAATGATTGTCGGAAAAGCTGTTAAAATGGCTAAAATCATGAATATTCCGATTATCGGAATCATTGAGAACATGAGTTATTATGAATGTCCCGACTGCAAAAAGAAAATAAATGTTTTCGGTGACAGTCATCTTGACGAAATCGCCGCACAGTATAATATACCGGTTCTTGCAAGACTTCCTATCTGTACAGACCTAGCAAAGCTGTGCGATAACGGTACAATAGAACTCTTTGAGGGCGACTGGCTCGAAGAAGCAACTGACAAAATTGAAAACTTATAAATATTTCCGACATTCATTTTTACTAACACTGCACAAAATTTTATAGCTGTTTTTGTGGTGTTATAACAAAGATGTGATAATTTCATTTCCTCATATTGACAAAAATTATAAATCATGGTATCATTAATCATGGCTAATAATAGCAAAATTTCGCCGTTGAAACAGTATTCACGGCAGATTGGAGAAACTTTATTATGAGCAATTTAACAATTGAAAAAGTAGTCGGCAGAGAAATCATGGATTCAAGAGGCAATCCTACAGTTGAGGCTGAGGTATATCTCGCTGACGGTACAGTTGCAAGAGGTACTGCTCCCAGCGGTGCATCTACAGGTGAATTCGAGGCTCTCGAACTCCGTGACGGTGACAAGTCCCGTTATCTCGGAAAGGGCGTTCAGAAGGCTGTTGAAAACATCAACACAACTATCAACGAAGTTCTTACAGGCATGGATGCTTCCGATATCTACGCTGTAGATAAGGCTATGATTGAAGCTGACGGTACAAAGGACAAGTCTAACCTTGGTGCAAACGCTATTCTCGCAGTTTCTATTGCTACTGCAAGAGCTGCTTCCGTTTCACGCGGTATTCCGCTTTACAGATTCCTCGGCGGTATTCAGGGTACAAAGCTCCCCGTTCCTATGATGAACATTCTCAACGGTGGTGCTCATGCTACAAATACTGTTGATACACAGGAATTCATGATTATGCCTGTTGGTGCTCCTTCATTCAAGGAAGCTCTCAGATGGTGTGCAGAAGTTTTCCACAACCTCGCTAAGATTCTCAAGGCTAAGGGTCTTGCTACATCAGTAGGCGACGAGGGTGGTTTTGCTCCTAACCTCGCAAGCGATGAAGAAACTATCGAAACTATTCTCGAAGCTGTAAAGGCTGCTGGTTATGAACCCGGCAAGGACTTCATGATTGCTATGGACGCTGCTTCTTCTGAGTGGAAGGACAAGGAAAAGGGTATCGGTTTCTACAAGCAGCCCAAGTCAGGCAAGACATTCACTTCTGATGAACTTATTGCTCACTGGGAAGCTCTCGTTGACAAGTATCCTATCATCTCTATAGAAGACGGTCTCGATGAAGAAGACTGGGAAGGCTGGCAGAGAATGACTGCTAAGCTCGGCGGTAAGGTTCAGCTCGTTGGTGACGACCTTTTCGTAACAAACACAGAGAGACTTTCAAAGGGTATCGGTCTCGGTGCTGGTAACTCAATCCTTATCAAGCTCAACCAGATTGGTTCAGTTTCCGAAACTCTCGAAGCTATCAAGATGGCTCACAAGGCTGGCTACACAGCTATTTCTTCACACCGTTCAGGTGAAACAGCGGATACAACTATTGCTGACCTCGCTGTTGCTCTTAACACTTGCCAGATTAAGACAGGTGCTCCGAGCCGTTCAGAGCGTGTTGCTAAGTACAATCAGCTTCTCAGAATCGAAGAAGAACTCGGCAATGCTGCTGTATATCCCGGCATGGCTGCTTTCAATGTAAAGAGATAATTTAGTTTACTCTTGAAAAACAAGGCTGTATGGTTAAAACCGTACAGCCTTTTTATTACTATCTGTATTTATATACGGGAGCAGATTCAAAACCGTCAAGCAAGGTGGTCATCTTTCCGAAAGCAAGTCCCGTACCTTTTGCAACACAGTTTATTGCGTCCTTTGCAACACTGCATTTTATATCAAGCGTACGACTTATCAGATGTGAAAGACCACCGAGCAATGCACCTCCTCCAGTAAGCAAAAGACCGTTATCATAGATGTCGCCGACGAGTTCGGGCGGAGAATCTTCAAGTACTTTTCTTATCGCCTCCATAATAGCAAATGTATCATCTTCAACTGCCTTGAAAAGTTCTGTTTCACTTAAAAGTACCTGTGACGGCAGACCTTTCAGCAGACTACGTCCTTTTACAATAAAAGTTATATCGTCACTGGGGTCGTAAAGATTACACAGACCTATCTTTACTTTTTCGGCAGTCTGTTCACCTATAAGAAGCTTGTAATGATTCTGCATATATTTTATGATAGAACGGTTTATAGCATTTCCTGCGATTTTTATTGTATGAGAAGTTACAACGCCGTTCATTGAAACAATAGCAATATCCGTCGTACCTCCGCCTATATCGACTATCATATGTCCCTTTGCCTTTGCAATGTCCACTTCCGCACCAATCATTGCCGCAACGGGTTCCTGTATGAGATAAACCTGTCTTGAACCCGCACTCTTTGCCGCATCAACTACCGCACGGCTTTCAATGTCAGTAACAAAAGCAGGAACACATATTATAACTCTTGGTTTGAGAAGCTGATGACCTGCTATTTTCATAATAAATTCACGTATCATACTGCGTGCAAGGTCATCGTCTGAAATTACGCCATCGCTTACAGGACGTGCAACGCATATGTAGTCAGGATTCCTGCCAATCATCTGATATGCTTCCTTTCCTACGGCAAGCACTCTCTCCGTCCTTGTATTGTAGGCTATGACAGACGGTTCACTGAGTACAACGCCCTTACTGCCCATAGTTATTACAATATTTGATGTACCTAAATCAATTCCGATATCATTGTTAGACATTTTTTATCTTTCCTTTCTTTCCTGAACTTCCAGAAATTCAAGTATTCCGAGATTTTCACTGTTCACATCATTTTTATTTTCAAAACCATGCCCCTTATTTTTTTCGGTGAGCATATTTTTCAGACAGGTATAACGACAAGTACGACGGTTATTGTCGACCATACTGTGTATTGTCTGCTCGTTTCCTATAAGTATCAGAAGTTTTTTTGCACGTGTTACGGCAGTATAGAGAAGATTTCTGTAATTAAGCTTTTCAAAGCCACGCTGTACAGGCATTATCACCGCTTCAAATTCACAGCCCTGACTTTTATGAACAGTCACGGCGTAGGCAAGTTCAATTTGCGAAAGCTGTTCAAATGAGTATTCAGCAATTCTTCCATCGAAATCAATCACGGCAGACATTTCAGCCCTGTTTATTCCTGTTATCTTTCCTATATCTCCGTTGAAAATTCCCGTACCCTGTTCACTTCCACGATTCCAGACTATATCATAATTGTTTTTTGTCTGCATAACCTTGTCGCCGAGTCTGAAAGTATATATTACTCCTTTGTGTTCGGGTTTGAACCTGTCAGGCGGATTTATCTCGTTCTGAAGAACCTTATTCAGTTCAACTGTTCCGAGTGTTCCTTTTTTTGACGGTGAAAGAATCTGTACGTCATCAAAAGGGGAGTAGTTATATGCTTTCGGCAGTCTTTTGTTTGCAAGTTCAAGTACAAGACGCACAGCACTTTCAGGCTCGTTCCGTCTGAAGAAAAAGAAGTCGTTATCTTTTTTGGATAAATCGGGATATTCTCCTGAAACAATTTGGTGGGCGTTTGTTATTATACAGCTTTGTCGTGCCTGTCTAAAAATTTCCTTCAGTCTGATTACGGTTATAACGTTGCTGTCGATAAGGTCACGGAGAACGTTTCCTGCTCCTACGGACGGGAGCTGGTCGCTGTCACCTGTTATGATAAGTTTACAATTAAGTCTTAAAGCACGGAGCAAGGAATCAAAAAGAAGCACGTCCACCATTGACATCTCGTCAATAATAATTACGTCACATTCAAGAGGATTGTTTTCATTATGTACAAAACGGTATTTTTCTCCCGAATCAAACATTATTCCGAGCAGACGGTGAATGGTTTTGGCTTCATATCCTGTAAGGTCGGACATTCGTTTTGCGGCTCGTCCCGTCGGAGCGGTAAGCACCACTTTCAGACCATTTTTTTCAAAAACAGAAATAATAGCTTTCAGGGTTGTTGTTTTTCCTGTTCCCGGTCCGCCTGTAAGAATCATAAGTCCCTCTGATACGGCAGATGAAATGGCTTTCCGTTGCAAGTTCTCGTATTTTATACTGTGTTTTTGTTCTTCTGCATCAATAAGATTTTCACAGTCATATTCTTCGGGCGGTGTAAAATCTTTAAGTACGTTTATTCTGTCTGAGATAAATTTTTCCGCATGATAATAGTCGGGAAGATATACATATTTGCGGTTGTTTTTTGTATACTCAAAAAGTTCGCTGTCCTCAACGGAAATATCGTAGGAACGGTAAAAATCACTTTCGGAAATGTTGAGGACAGAAACAGTCTTTGACGAAAGGAAGTCAAGAGGCAGGCAGGAATGACCACATGAAGTATTTGCTTTAAGTATGTATTTTATACCCGCAATAATTCGCTTTTCGGAATTTTTTTCAATACTGAGGTCATTGGCAATTGTGTCTGCTCTTTTGAAATCAAGTTCAACGGAATCTTCACATAAAAGATACGGATTCAGTTTAATCATGTCAAGGGTGTCCGCACCGTATTTCAGATAAGCTTTCATGGCAAAACCGAATTTTATCTCATACTGTGCAAGATAAGAGGTAATCATTCTCAGGGAAAAGATTTTTTTCGCTTCATCAGCTATTTCCATGCATTTTGCAGGGGAAATACCCTTTATCTCACTGAGACGGTGCGGTTCTTTTTCTATAATCTCAAGTGTTTTGTCACCGAAAGTATTCACGATTTTTCCGGCAAGTTTCGGTCCGATTCCTTTTATTACTCCTGAGGAAAGGTATTTTTTTATGTTTATGGCGGTATCGGGAAGTTTCTGTTCACAGTATTCCGCTTTGAACTGAGTACCGAATTTTTTATGTGTGACATAATTTCCCTCAAGAATCAGGTTTTCACCGTCTGCCACCTCTCCGAGTTCTCCGACAACGGTTATCAGTTCTCCTCCTGAATCAAGGTCAAATACAATATATCCGTTACTTTCGTTTTTAAACAGCACATTTTCAACCGTACCCTCAATGTGCAGCATTTTATGCTCCATAGAAACCCTCCTGAATATTAATACATCTTATATTATACTATGTTTTCATGTCAATTGCAAATGTTTCCGACAATATTTTTTCAACTTCCGATGAATCGGCAATAACCGCACAGCAGTTTTCATTGCAGAATTTACGGCACATTTCAAGCTGTTCGGGTAAAGCTCCGTAACTGATAAGTATTATTTCCTCTGCGTGACAGCGTCCGCAGGCGATTTTTTCTGAAAGACAGTTCAGTCTTGATGACAGATTGTTATCTGTAGGAAAAACAGGTATAACGGCAACAAAGTCAAGTATATTTTCATTGCACGGTCGTTTGCGGAACAGGCTTACAAATTCAAGCACGGTTATAAATGCAAGAACCATAACGGCAATAACGGTTGTCATGTCCATAAAAGCACCTCCTTTCAGCATAATATGCTTATATATTATTATATTCAGTCTGTTGTTCTTATGTTACAGAAAATAAAAAAGCCGTCCGTCAGGGACAGCTTTTATTATTATGTATTCATTGTTTTTTCAGACGGTTCAGTTCGTCGTTTTTCCGCCAAAGGAAACTTATATGTGCCTCAGTTCCGTTCTGTATTCTTTCAAAGTTTTCAATATGCTTGAAAAGAATAATTACAGAAACCACAGCAAGCATTACTGTTCCCATCGGGTCACCTGTAAGCAGTGCGTATATAAGTGTAAACATAACTGCACCTGACGGAGCAACAATACAGATATAGTCAACTGTAAGTGCAAGTATCAGCTCTGCAAAAAGGAGAGCACAGAAAATGGTAGGATTGAAAGAAAGAATAACTCCTCCGAGACAAGCCAGACCCTTTCCGCCGTGAAACTTCATCAGGAACGGAAAAATATGACCGATGATACATGACACCCCTGACATAATATGTGCATATCTTATCTGCGGAAATAATTCTGTGGCAATAAAAGAAGCGGCAAAAGCCTTGAAAATGTCAAATACAGCGGTAAATGCACCTGATTTCTTGCCCATGACCATTGTTACGTTTGAAGCTCCTGCATTGCCCGAACCCCGTTCACGTATATCAAAACCTCTGAGTTTTGACAGTATGTAGGCAGGGTTGATATTTCCGATAAGATAGCCCATCAGTGAACATAAAATAATCTGCATAAAAGCACCTCCATTTCTTTCAAAACAGCAACACAAAAAACAGACAAAGCTTTCTTCATCTGTTTATAATATGCGTTTATTTATATTTTTATTATATATCTGAAATCGGATTTTGTCAAGAAAAAGTTTAAAAATGTCTGTCCTGTCACTTTTCGCAGACAAAATATATCATTGAGCCGTTGGTATGTATTTCAGAAGAAGTATACATTTTACCCAGTATTTTCTTTAACTGTATTTCTATAGGAAACGGGGGAGTAAACCAGCCTTTCTTTACAAGTACATTTGTTACCAGCCAGTCGGTTATTTTTGAATTTCCTCTGATATAAAAAAAACAGGCTATGAATTTTCCGCCTTTTTTCAGTACACGGTAACTTTCTCTGAACACTTTTTCTTGTCGGGAAAAGCGTGGAAACAGTTTACTAAAAATACTGCTCTGTGTAATAACATTATCATAGATATTCTTTTGAATCATGATAGGCGTTTTTTATTCTGTCTGACATTTTATATTCCTCCTTGAGTATTAATAATCACAAAGAAAATCAAATCATTTGAAATTCAAATTAACCTTGACAATGACAATATGCGTAACCTTGAAATGAATTATTATAGTCTTGAAAGGAATTTGAAAAACGTATTATTTTAAGCGAAATTGAGCTCCACGAAATGACGGGCATTCCGAAAAGAACAATCGAGGGCATTCAGAGACGTGGCGACTGTGTTGTATCAAACGCCATGTAACCCTTGACGAATTGTGTAAACTATTTTTCACCACTTTCTTATATAGCTGTACAAGGGTTATTCCCTTTTCGTTGCGGATTTGCTTAACGTTCAATTATACCCCCTTTACAATTGCATATACGGCAAAGAAAACTGCAAAGCAACTTCCGAGCCTCAATTAACTTAGGTATTAACCTGCGTATAGCCTTTTTCAGTTCAATAACTGTTTCTTTCATGTTGACATTGAAACTAAAACATAGTAATATTCCTTGTCCACTAGATGATACACACGAGTTCTTCAGACTCTTTCCTGATGTATTCCAGTTTTTCAACCTCTTCTTTTGAATACATCATAAGAATTTTGCCGAGTTCCTCAATGAATTTTTTCTTGTTCTCCATAATTTCGTCTCCTTTCAGGTTCCGTCGGGAACTTATTTTTTATCCTGCTTTTCTGCTGTCAAGGAGCAGGTAATCAATACTCACATCAAGCGTGACCGCTAAGCTTATAATCATCTGTGTTGACGGATTGAAATTACCTTTTTCAAGACGTGATATATACGGCTGTGAAGCCTGCACTTTCTGTGCAAGTTCTGCCTGAGTGTATCCGAGTTCTTCACGGCGGTGCTTTATTTTCTGCCCAAGTGTCATAAAGTCAGTCCTTTCTATTTACTTTTCGGGTTGCCTATGGTAAAATTATAATACGGCATTTTATGCCCTCAAATATTACCACCATTTATATTTGTGACAGTTAAAAAAGGGCAAATCAGAAGTGACCTTATACCGACAAATAAAAAAGAGTATCATCTCCGACATGAACTAAGGAAGAATGATACTCTTTTCTTTTTCAGAGGATATTTATATCAAAAATTTAACATCTTATACTGTTGCATGTTTGATAAATTAATGATACAATAAAATAAGTA
>CAMWGS010000004.1 GCA_947173865.1 uncultured Ruminococcus sp. | reverse complement strand
GTTGTAATATGCACATCTTGCGTATGTGCGGAATTATGCTATTTTTGTGCTTGTACGTCCTGATTACCGTAAAACATTGTTTGTTTTTCGGTTTTTTTGTCAGATGACGAGTGAAACACACGGCGACGTGTGAAGTCCCAGATGGAGAGTTGTTTCTCCGCCCCCGTAATTTTATCCAAGGAGGCGAAATAAATGGCAGTCAACGAAAAAATCAGATTCAAGATTAAGGGTTACGACCACGCTACTGTTGATATTGCAGCAGCTAAAATCGTAGAAGCAGCTAAGAGAAGCGGTGCAAGAGTTTCAGGACCTATCCCGCTCCCTACTGATAAGGAAGTTGTTACTATTCTCCGTGCAGTTCACAAGTATAAGGACAGCCGTGAGCAGTTTGAAATGAGAACTCACAAGAGACTCGTAGATGTTATCCGTCCTACAGAAAAGACTACAGCTGCTCTTGACAAGCTTGAAATCCCCGCAGGCGTAGACGTTGTTATGGAAGTTAAGTAATTAACTGCATTACGCTTGAAATTTTACCGTTCGGGAAACGGAATGACGGTAATCCGTCGGTCAAGTTGATTTATTCAACCAATAACCTATCAGGAGGAAATGAAAATGCAGAAAGGCATTATCGGTAAGAAAATCGGTATGACACAGATTTTCGACGAAACAGGAAAAGTTGTTCCTGTAACAGTAGTAGAAGCCGGTCCGTGTGTTGTCGTTCAGAAGAAGACAATTGAAAACGACGGCTATGCAGCACTTCAGCTCGGCTACGGTGACGTTAAGGTTCAGAGAGTCAACAAGCCTATGAAGGGTCATTTCGACAAGGCAGACGTTGCTTGTAAGAAGACTCTCAAGGAATTCAGACTTGATGACTGTGACGCTCTTAATGTAGGCGACATCGTTAAGGCTGATACTTTCGCAGCAGGCGAAGCAGTTGACGTTGTCGGCATCAGCAAGGGTAAAGGTTTTGCAGGTGCTATCAAGCGTCACAATCAGCACAGACTTAAGGAAACTCACGGCACAGGTCCTGTTCACAGACAGGCAGGTTCTATGGGTGCTTGTTCTTCCCCTTCAAGAATCTACAAGGGCAAGGGCATGGCTGGTCACATGGGTGCAGAGCAGGTTACTGTTCAGAATCTCGAAATAGTTAAAATAGACGCAGAAAACAATCTTATCGCTATCAAGGGCGCAATTCCGGGTCCGAAGGGCGGTATTGTTTACATCGTAGACAGCGTTAAGGCTTAAGGAAGGAGGAAACAGATATGTCAACAATTTCAGTATTTGATATGACAGGTAAGCAGGTTTCCGAAACAGAGCTTAACGACAATGTTTTCGGAATTACTCCAAACGAGGCTGTTATGCACGCTATGGTTGTTAACTACCTCGCAAATCAGAGACAGGGTACACAGTCCACTCTTACAAGAACAGAAGTAAGCGGCGGCGGAAGAAAGCCCTGGAGACAGAAGGGAACAGGTCACGCAAGACAGGGTTCAACAAGAGCTCCTCAGTGGACACACGGTGGTGTTGCACTCGGACCGAAGCCCAGAGATTACAGTTACTCCCTTAACAAGAAGGTAAAGAGACTTGCTATGAAGTCCGCACTTTCTTCAAAGGTTCTTGACAATAATCTTATTGTTCTTGATTCTCTTACACTTGACAGCTACAAGACAAAGACTGTTGTTGAAATGCTCAAGGCTCTCGGCGTTGAGGGCAAGGCTCTTATCGTTACAGCAGAGGCTGACGCAAAGGTTGTCAAGAGTGCAGCAAACATCCCCGGCGTAAAGACAGCCGCTGTAAACACTCTTAACGTATATGACATTCTCAACTATGACAAGTTCATCGTTGTAAAGAATGCCGTTGGAAAAATCGAGGAGGTGTACGCATAATGAAAGCACCGCAGGATATCATTCTGAAGCCTGTTATCACTGAAAGAAGCATGGACAATCTTCAGGAAGGAAAGTACACCTTTAAGGTAGCCAAGGACGCTAACAAGTCTGAAATCAAGAAGGCTGTTGAAGTTCTTTTCGGTGTTAAGGTTGCTAAGGTAAACACACTTAACTGCAATGGCAAGATGAAGAGAGTCGGCAGATTCTACGGAAAGACTGCTGACTGGAGAAAGGCTATCGTTACTCTTACAGAAGATTCAAAGGCTATTGAATTCTTCGAGGGTATGGTTTAATTCGGATATTGTCTGAATTGAACAGGTATGGGAGTAATGCTCCCGCAAAAAACGCATTTTTTAAGGAGTGAAATAAATGGCTATTAAAAGCTACAAGCCTACGACACCGTCGAGACGTCAGATGACTGTTACTGATTACTCGGTTCTGTCAAAGGTTGAGCCGGAGAAAAGCCTTCTCGAACCAATGAAGAAGAAGTCGGGGAGAAACAGCTACGGCAGAATTACAGTACGCCACAGAGGCGGCGGTAACAGAAGGAAGTACCGTGTTATCGATTTCAAGCGTGATAAGGACAATGTAGTTGCTACAGTTCTTACACTCGAATATGACCCCAACAGAAGTGCTTTCATCGCTCTCGTTCAGTACGAGGACGGCGAAAAGAGATATATCCTCGCTCCCAACGGTCTTAAAGTTGGCGACAAGATTGAGTCCGGTCCTGAGGCTGATATCAAGCCTGGTAACGCTCTCAAGCTTGAAGATATTCCTGTTGGTACATTTATCCACGCTATTGAGCTTTATCCCGGCAAGGGTGCACAGCTTGTAAGAAGTGCAGGAAATCAGGCACAGCTTATGGGTAAGGAAGGTTCATATGCTCTTATCAGACTTCCCTCGGGCGAAATGAGAAAAGTTCCGATTGGCTGTAAAGCTGCTGTCGGTCAGGTTTCAAACATTGACCACGAAAACGTAAATTACGGTAAAGCTGGTAGAGTTCGTAATATGGGCTGGAGACCTACTGTAAGAGGTTCTGTAATGAACCCATGCGACCACCCGCACGGTGGTGGTGAAGGTAAGTCACCTGTCGGTCGTCCCGGACCTGTAACACCTTGGGGCAAGCCCGCTCTTGGTTACAAGACACGTAAGGCTCATAACAGAACAGACAAGTTCATCGTAAAACGTCGTAACGGCAAGTAATCTGAAAGGAGGAACTGATTAATGAGTAGAAGCATTAAAAAAGGCCCTTATGTGCAGGACGTTCTTCTGAAGAGGGTTGTCGCTATGAACGAGGCAGGAGAAAAGAAGGTTCTCAAAACTTGGAGCCGTTCTTCAACAATTTTCCCTGATTTCGTAGGTCACACATTTGCTGTTCATGACGGACGCAAGCACGTTCCGGTATATGTAACAGAAGATATGGTTGGTCACAAGCTCGGCGAGTTTGCACCTACAAGAACCTACAAGGGTCATGCCGGTTCAAAAACATCAAACAACGGTAAGAAATAAGCGGAAGGAGGAGTTGTCAAATGGAGGCAAGAGCTTATTTAAGAAATGCTCGCATATCACCCAGAAAAGTACAGATTGTTCTGGACCTTATCAGAAACAAGCCTGTTGACATCGCTTTGGCTACTTTGGATTTGACTCCGAAGGCTGCAAGTCCTATCGTTGCAAAGCTTGTAAAGTCCGCTCAGGCAAATGCTGAAAACAATTTCAGCATGGATAAAGATAATCTCGTTGTATCCGAGTGTTTCGTGACACCCGGCCCTGTAATGAAGAGAATCATGCCAAGAGCTCAGGGCAGAGCATACAGAATTTTAAAGAGAACATCACACATCACAGTTGTTCTTAAAGAAAAAGAATAATCCCAAGGAGGTCTGATTAATGGGACAGAAGGTTAATCCGCACGGTCTTCGTGTCGGCGTTATTAAGGATTGGGATTCTCGCTGGTATGCCAATAAGGCAGAGTTCGGCTGTAACCTCGTTGAAGACTACAACGTTCGTAACTTCATTAAGAAGAATTTATATGCTGCTGGTGTTCCCAGAATCGAAATCGAGCGTTTCGCCGACAAGGTAAGAATCCACATTCACTGTGCTAAGCCAGGTATCGTTATCGGCAGAGGCGGTGCAGAAATCGAAAAACTCAGAGCTCAGCTTGAAAAGATGATGAATAAGCAGGTGTTTATCAACATCATCGAGGTAAAGCAGCCTGACATGGACGCTCAGCTCGTTGCTGAAAAGATTGCTCTCGACCTCGAGAACAGAGTATCTTTCAGAAGAGCTATGAAGCAGTCAATCGGCAGAACAATGCGTCTTGGTGCAAAGGGTATCAAAGTTAAGGTTTCAGGCAGACTTGCCGGAGCTGAAATTGCAAGAAGCGAAAGCTATCATGAAGGTACTATTCCGCTTCAGACAATCCGTGCAGACATTGACTACGGTTTTGCAGAAGCTGATACAACTTACGGAAAGCTCGGCGTAAAGGTTTGGATTTACAAGGGCGAAGTTCTCAAGGGCGACGCTGCCAAGGCGGCCGAAAAGAGAGAAAAGGTTGAAAGAAAGAACGATTCCAGAAACAATGACCGTCGTCGCCGTGATGACAGACGTGACGGAAACAGACGTGGCGGAAGAAATTTCAACCGTGATTCAAGAAGAGAAGGAGGTAACCAGTAATGCTGCTTCCAAAAAGAGTTAAGTACCGCAGAGTCCACAGAGGACGTCTGAAGGGTAAGGCATACAGAGGCAATAAAGTGACTTATGGTGATTTCGGTCTTCAGGCACTTGAACCTGCTTGGATTACTTCCAATCAGATTGAGTCTGCCCGTATCGCTATGACACGTTATATAAAGAGAGGCGGTCAGGTATGGATTAAGATATTCCCTGACAAGCCAATCACAGAAAAGCCTGCTGAAACCCGAATGGGTTCAGGTAAAGGTTCACCGGAATACTGGGTTGCAGTAGTTAAGCCCGGCAGAGTTCTCTTTGAAATCAAGGGAGTTCCGGAGGAAACCGCAAGAGAAGCTATGCGTCTCGCTATGCACAAGCTTCCTATCAAGTGCAAGTTCGTTACTAAAGCAGAGCAGGAGGTGGAGCAGTAATGAAGGCATCAGAAATCAGAGAAATGTCTGTTGATGAGCTGAACGAAAAACTCACAAGCTTAAAGGAAGAGCTTTTTGCGCTCCGCTTTCAGCTTGCAATCAACCAGCTTGACAATACAGCACGTTTAAGGGCTGTAAAGAAGGATATTGCCCGCATTAAGACAACTCTGCGTGCAGCAGAACTTAATGCCGAGCAGTAAGAAAGGGAGGATTTAGCTAATGTCTGCTGAGAGAAACCTTAGAAAAACAAGAGTAGGTAAGGTTGTAAGCGATAAGATGGATAAGACCGTCGTAGTTGCTATCGTTGATAACGTTAAACACCCGCTTTATAAGAAAATCATTAAGCGTACCGTCAAGCTCAAGGCTCACGATGAAAACAATGAGTGCAGAATCGGCGACCGTGTTGAAGTTATGGAAACACGTCCGCTTTCCAAGGACAAGAGATGGCGTGTTACAACTATCATTGAAAAGGCTAAGTAATTTTTATAGAAGCTTTTAAGCTTGAAAGGAGGAACTCGCTGTGATACAGATGCAGACTTATCTTAAAGTCGCTGATAACACAGGTGCTAAGGAACTTATGTGTATCAGAGTTCTGGGAGGTACACGCAGAAGATATGCAAATATCGGCGATGTAGTAGTTGCTTCCGTTAAGAAAGCAACACCCGGAGGCGTTGTAAAGAAGGGCGATGTTGTAAAGGCAGTTATCGTTCGTTCAGCAAAGGGTCTCAGAAGAGAAGACGGTACTTATATCCGTTTCGATGAGAACGCTGCTGTTATTATCAAGGAAGACAAGAACCCGAAAGGCACACGTATCTTTGGACCAGTTGCCAAGGAACTGCGTGAAAAGGAATATACAAAGATTCTCAGCCTTGCTCCGGAAGTTCTTTAATGGAGGTGTCATTCGATTATGAGCAAAGTACACGTTAAAACCGGTGACACTGTTATCCTTCTCACCGGTAAGTACGAGGATAAGTACGACAGCAAGGGCGACAGAAAGACCGGCAAGGTTCTTGAAGTAAGCCCCAAGGAAGACAAGGTAATCGTTGAGGGAATCAACATTATCACAAAGCACGTAAAGCCTACAAGAATGGGCGAAAAGGGCGGAATCGTAAAGACAGAAGCTCCTGTTTACGCTTCAAAGGTTCAGCTCGTTTGTCCCAAGTGCAACAAGCCTACAAGAGTAGGTCACGTTATTGAGGACGGCAAGAAGTTCCGTGCTTGCAAGAAGTGCGGAAAGTCTTTTGAATAATATAAAGGAGAAACGACAATGGCAAGATTAAAAGATTATTACGTTAGCGACGTTGCTCCTGCACTCATGAAGAAGTTCGGCTACAAGAGCGTTATGCAGATTCCGAAGCTCGACAAGGTTGTTATCAATGTCGGTGCAGGCGAAGCAAAGGACAACGCTAAGGTTATCGACGCTATCATGACTGACCTCGCAGCTATCACAGGTCAGAAGCCGGTAGTATGCAGAGCCAAGAAGTCTGTCGCTAACTTCAAGCTTCGTGAGGGAATGCCGATAGGCGTTAAGGTTACACTCAGAAGTGAAAAGATGTACGAATTCGTGGATAAGCTCTTCAATGTTGCTTTCCCTCGTGTTCGTGACTTCAGAGGTATCAACGGAAATTCCTTCGACGGCAAGGGCAACTACTCAACAGGTATCAAGGAACAGCTTATCTTCCCTGAAATCGAATATGATAAAATCGATAAGGTAAGAGGTATGGATATCAACTTCATCACTACAGCTGAAACTGATGAAGAGGCTAAAGAGCTCCTGACACTTCTGGGCGCTCCGTTCATCAAGTAATCAGGGAGGTTTTAAAATGGCTAAGAAGGCAATGATTAACAAGCAGCAGAGAACTCCCAAGTATTCCACAAGAGCATACAACAGATGCAAGATTTGTGGCAGACCGCACGCATATCTCAGAAAGTTCGGCATCTGCCGTATCTGCTTCAGAGAACTTGCTCACGACGGTCAGATACCGGGTGTTAAAAAGGCAAGCTGGTAAAATACAATAAGGAGGTCATTCGGCATGCAAATCACTGATACAATAGCAGATCTTTTAACAAGAATTCGCAATGCGAATACTGCAAAGCACGCCACAGTTGACGTTCCCGCTTCAAGAGTAAAGAAGGACATCACACAGATTCTCGTTGACGAGGGCTATGTAAAGGACTTCAAGCTTATTGAGGACGGTAAGCAGGGTGTTATCAGAATCACGCTCAAATACGGCGACAACAAGTCACCGGTTATAACAGGACTCAGAAGAGTTTCAAAGCCCGGTCTGCGTATCTACTCAAGCTGTGCAGATATGCCTAAGGTAAGAAAAGGTTTGGGCATCGCAATCGTTTCAACTTCAAAGGGCATCGTTACAGACAAGAAGGCAAGAGAGCTTAATGTCGGCGGCGAAGTTCTCGCATACATCTGGTAAGGAGGAACTCATAATGTCAAGAATCGGCAGAATGCCCGTTACAGTTCCCGCAGGTGTAGAGGTTAAGAACGAAAACAACCTTATCACTGTAAAGGGACCTAAGGGTGAGCTTACAAGACAGTTCAGCACAGAACTCGGCATCGAGGTTGCTGAAGGTGTGGTAAACGTTACAAGACCCAGCGATGACAAGAAGCATCGTTCACTTCACGGTCTTACAAGAACTCTCATCGCAAACATGGTTGAGGGTGTTACAAACGGATATTCAAAGACTCTCGAAATTGAGGGTGTCGGCTACCGTGCAGCCAAGCAGGGAACAAAAGTTACTCTCAGCCTTGGTTATTCACATCCCGTTGTCATTGAGGAAACAGACGCTATCAAGCTTGATGTTCCTCAGCCTAACAAGGTAGTTGTAAGCGGTATCGACAAGCAGGCTGTAGGTCAGTTTGCAGCTGAAATACGTGAAAAGCGTCCGCCTGAGCCGTACAAGGGCAAGGGTATCAGATATGCCGGCGAACGTATCATCCGCAAGGAAGGTAAGTCCGGTAAGGGCAAGAAGTAATTAAAAGGAGCAAATTGCTATGATTAAGAAATTTGACAGCAATAAGGCAAGATTAAAGAGACATCGCAGAGTCCGTGCAAAAATCTCCGGTACTCCCGAGCGTCCCCGTCTCAATGTGTTCCGTTCATCAAAGCATATTTATGCTCAGATTATCGACGATGTAAACGGCATTACTCTTGCTTCCGCATCAAGCATGGATAAGGCTTTTGAGGGCAACGGCGGAAACGTTGAAGGTGCTCGCAAGGTCGGCGAAATGATTGCAAAGAATGCTGCTGACAAGGGTATTACAGAAGTTGTTTTCGACAGAGGCGGCTACCTTTATCACGGACGTGTCAAGGAACTCGCTGACGGTGCCCGTGAAAACGGATTAAAGTTCTAAGAGGGAGGTAAAACAATGGCAAATATTGAAACACAGGCTCCTGAACTCGTTGAAAAGGTTGTTGCTATCAACCGTGTATCAAAGACTGTTAAGGGCGGACGTATCATGAAGTTCTCCGCACTCGTTGTAGTCGGCGACGGCAACGGTACTGTAGGCTTCGGTCTCGGTAAGTCCGGTGAAGTTCCGGACGCTATCCGCAAGGGTATCGAAGATGCAAAGAAGAACCTTGTCAAGATTCCGCTTAAGGGAACTACAATTCCTCACGAAATCGTCGGTGCATTCGGTGCAGGCAGAGTTCTTATGAAGCCGGCAGCACCCGGTACAGGTGTTATCGCAGGCGGTCCTGTCCGTGCTGTAATCGAGGTTGCAGGTATCAAGGATATCAGAACAAAGTCACTTCGTTCAAATAACCCCTGCAACGTGGTAAGAGCTACAATTAACGGTCTTACATCCTGCACTTCTGCTAAGGAAGTTGCTGCAAAGAGAGGCAAGACTGTTAAGGAAATTTTAGGCTAAGGAGGCAGTAACTATGGCAAAGGAAATCAAGCTCGTTAAGAGCCTCATCGGCAGAAAGAAAGACCAGATTGCTACTGCTCAGTCACTCGGTCTCAAGAAAATCGGTGACGTAACCACACAGCCCGACAATGAGCAGACAAAGGGCAAAATCAACAAGATTTCACACCTCATTGAGGTTACAGAAGCGTAAAAACAAGGAGGTGCAAAAAGCATGAAAATTCACGAGTTAACACCCGCTCCTGATTCAAACAAGGCTGTAAAGCGTGTAGGCAGAGGTCATGGTTCAGGAAACGGAAAGACTGCAGGTAAGGGACATAAGGGTCAGAACGCACGTTCTGGCGGCGGTGTAAGAATCGGCTTCGAGGGCGGACAGATGCCCCTCGCAAGACGTATCCCGAAGAGAGGCTTTAACAATATCTTTGCAACAAAGTATGCTGTTGTAAACGTATCAGACCTTAATAAATTCAAGGACGATACTGTAGTAGACACAGAGCTTCTCGTTGCATCAGGACTTGTAAAGAAAGTCAACGACGGAGTTAAAATCCTCGGAAACGGCGAACTTACTGCAAAATTAACTGTAAAGGCTGCTAAATTCTCACAGAGCGCTATCGAAAAAATCGAAAAGGCTGGCGGGAAGGCAGAGGTGATGTAATTGTGTTTCAGACCCTGAAAAAGGCTTGGGGAGTACCGGAAATCCGTAAAAAGCTCCTTTACACATTACTCATGATTGTAATATTCAGATTCGGAAGTGCAATAACTGTTCCGTTCCTTGACCCTGACGTAGTAAGTTCATGGGTAAAGCTCAACACAGAGGGAACAGGTAACTTCCTTGAATATCTGAATACCATGACAGGTGGAGGTCTTTCAAAGGCTACCATATTCTCACTGTCAATTACCCCGTTTATCAATGCGTCAATCATCATGCAGCTGCTTACTTATGCACTGCCTCCTCTCGAGCGAATGCGTGATGAGGGCGAGGAAGGACGCAAGAAAATCGAAAAGATAACTTCTTTTGTTTCAATGGCACTTGCGGTGTTCATGTCGTTTGCTTATTACATTACGCTAAAACGTATGGAAGTTGACGGTGCATATGCCGTGAAATATACTTCTGGTTGGCAGATGTATTTCTCCGCCGCAGTAATAATTGCCTGTTTTGTTGCCGGTGCTTTACTGGTAGTATGGATGGGCAACCGTGTCAGTGACAAAGGTATCGGAAACGGTATTTCTATAATCCTTTTTGCAGGTATCGCTGCAAGATTTCCTACCGATGCAGGTCTGCTTATCAGACTTACAAAACAGAACCCCAGCAAATATTTATTCGTAACTATCGGATATTTATTGTTCATGATTTTTGAAATCGGCTTTGTTGTATTTATGAACGAAGCTGAAAGAAGAATCCCAATCCAGTATGCAAAACGTGTTGTCGGCAGAAAGCAGTACGGCGGACAAAAGACACATATTCCGATTAAGGTTTGCATGAGCGGTGTTATGCCTATCATCTTTGCCATGTCGTTTATGTCACTTCCGAGTACTATCCAGCTTTTCAAGCCTGTTACAAAGACAAGCGGTTTCTATTACCACTTCTGTCATTTCTTCAGCACACGTAGCTGGTCTTATGCAGTGATTTACTTCCTGCTTATCATCGCATTTAACTATTTCTATGTATCAATTCAGTATAATCCTGTGGAGATGGCTAACAATCTCAGACAGAGCAACGGTGGTATTCCAGGCATCAGGTCGGGCAAACCTACTGCTGATTATATTCAGAGGGTTCTTTCAAAGATTACACTTGTTGGTGCATTTTTCCTTGGAATTATTGCTGTAATTCCGATATTTATCTCTATTGCTGATTCACAGCTTGCAACACTTTCTATGGGCGGAACTACAGTTCTTATCGCCGTAAGCGTTGCACTTGAAACAACACGTACACTTGAATCCCACATGATGATGCGTCATCATAAGGGCTTCTTAAAGTAAGGAGGGTCTGAACTTATGAATCTTATCTTTTTAGGCGCACCCGGTGCAGGTAAGGGTACACAGGCAGAGGTTGTTTCCGATGCTCTTAATATCCCGCAGATTTCAACAGGAAATATTCTTCGTGAAGCTGCTAAGAACGGTACAGAATACGGTCTTAAGGCTAAAGCTGCTATGGATGCAGGTGCTCTTGTTTCCGACGATATCGTAATTGGTATCCTTAAGGAAAGAATCGCTGAGGATGACTGCAAAAACGGTTTTATCCTCGATGGTTTCCCGAGAACAGTTCCGCAGGCAGAAGCTCTTGACGCTATGGGAATCCAGATTGACAAGGTAATTGAAATCCACGTTCCTGATGAAACAATCAAGCAGAGAGTTTCAGGCAGAAGAGTATGTCAGGGGTGCGGTGCATCTTATCACATCGAATACAGACCTTCAAAGGTTGATGGTGTATGCGATAAGTGCAGTGACAAGACTATCGTTCGTAAGGACGACCAGCCTGAAGTTGTTCTCGACAGACTCGCAACTTATCACGAAAAAACTGCTCCTCTCAAGGATTACTATGAGAAGCAGGGCAAGCTCGAAACTGTTATCGGACAGGAAGAGGTTGCTGATACTTCAAAGCTGACTCTTGCTGCTGTAGGAGTTGCTCAATGAGTATAACTATCAAATCAAAGTCCGAATTAGCTATAATGCGTGAAGCCGGCAGAATAACCGGCGGCGCATTACGCTATGCGGGTGAAAGATTAAAGGCAGGTATGTCAACGCTTGACGTTGATAAGCTTATTGGCAGTTATTTTGCCAAGCATGGCTGTAAATCCTGTTTCAAGGGTTTGTACGGTTTTCCTGCAAACGCCTGTATTTCGGTAAACGATGAAGTAATTCACGGTATACCGAAAGCAAATCGCAGACTTGAAGAAGGCGATATAGTAAGCATAGACACCGGAGCAGCTTACAAGGGCTTCAACGGTGACAGCTGCTGGACCTTCCCGGTCGGCAAAATTTCTGATGAAGCAAAGGCATTGCTTGAGGTTACAGAGCAGTCTCTCTATGAGGGAATCGCTCAGGCTCAGGTTGGCGCAAGAGTCGGAGATATTTCTCATGCTGTAGAGGTCTATTGTGCTTCACGAGGCTACGGAATCGTAAGAAATTACTGCGGTCACGGTATCGGCAGGGAGGTTCATGAATCTCCTGAAGTTCCGAACTGGGGACGTGCCGGTCACGGTCCGAGACTCGTCGCCGGTATGACTATATGTATTGAACCTATGATTAATGTCAGAGGCGATGATGTAAAGGTCATGAAAGACGGCTGGACCGTCAAAACTACAAGCGGTTCATTATCTGCTCACTTTGAGCACGCTATCGCAATAACTCCTGACGGTCCCGTCATTCTGACAGAACCCTGACCGGAGGGAAACCATTGTGAAGTTAAACAAAGGCTCAGTTGTAAGGGCTGCCGCCGGAAGAGACAGCGGAAAATTGTTCGCAGTCACTGAAGTACAGGGCGGATATTGCTTTATTGCAGACGGTAAAAGCCGTAAACTTGCCTCGAACAAGAGGAAGAACATAAAGCATATATGCCCGACAGACAGTATGATTGATTTAAACGATATAACTGATAAAAAACTCAGAACACTGCTCAGACAGCTTGCAGTTGAAGAGTAAAGGAGGTTATGGAAGTGTCCAAGGAAGATGTAATCGAGGTAGAGGGCGTAGTTACAGATGCTCTGCCGAATGCAATGTTTAAGGTTCAGCTTGAAAATGGTCATGAGGTTCTTGCTCATGTTTCAGGCAAGCTCAGAATGAATTATATCAGAATCGTGCCTGGTGACAAGGTGAAGCTTGAAATGTCACCTTATGACCTTTCCAAAGGCAGAATCACCTGGCGTGTAAAGTAATTTTATACAGGACTTCAAAAAGTCCGTTATCCGCTAAAGGAGGTATTTTCAATGAAAGTCAGACCTTCAGTAAAACCTATTTGCGAAAAGTGCAAGGTTATTAAACGTAAAGGCAGAATCATGGTAATCTGCGAAAACCCTAAGCATAAGCAGCGTCAGGGTTAATCCCTTTCGCATTATTTGGAGGTGCAAATAACATATGGCAAGAATAGCTGGTGTTGACCTTCCCAAGAATAAGAGAATCGAAATCGGTTTAACTTATATCTACGGAATCGGTCGTCAGACTGCAACAGATATCCTCAGCAACACAGGAGTTAACCCTGACGTAAGAGTCAAGGACCTCGCTGAAGAGGATGTAGCTAAACTTCGTGACTATATTGACGCTAACTACACTGTTGAGGGTGACCTCAGACGTGAAGTTGCACTCAATATCAAGAGACTCGTTGAGATTGGCTGCTACAGAGGCGTTCGTCACAGAAAGGGTCTCCCCGTAAGAGGTCAGAGAACCAAGACAAACGCAAGAACCCGTAAAGGTCCTGTAAAGACAATCGCTAACAAGAAGAAGTAAGGAGGTTATGAGCTTTGGCACAGCAGAAAGGTAAAAAGGTCTCTACTATCAGAAGACGTAGAGAGCGTAAGAATATCGAAAGCGGCGCAGTTCATATTCAGTCCACTTTCAATAACACAATCGTAACAATCACCGATACAGCAGGCAATGCTATTTCATGGGCAAGTGCCGGTGAACTCGGTTTCAGAGGTTCTAAGAAGTCCACTCCTTTCGCAGCTCAGACAGCTGCAGAAACAGCTGCAAAGGCTGCTATGGAACACGGTCTCAAGAACGTTGAAGTATACGTTAAAGGACCTGGTGCAGGTCGTGAGGCTGCAATCAGAGCACTTCAGACAGTTGGTCTTGAGGTAAGAATGATTAAGGACGTTACTCCGATTCCTCACAACGGATGCCGTCCTCCCAAGAGAAGACGTGTCTAATTTTACAGGAGGTGTTATAAAATGGCAGTACAGAAAGAACCTATTCTTAAAAAGTGCAGATATCTGGGCATCAGCCCGGCAGTAATGGGCGTTTCAAAGAAGGAATCCATCCGTTTCAAGAACGCTAACAACAGAAAGAAGATTTCTGAATACGGACTTCAGCTCAAGGAAAAGCAGAAGCTCAAGTTCATTTACGGCGTACTCGAAAAGCAGTTTGCACACTACTTTGAAATCGCTTCCAAGATGGAGGGCAAGACAGGTGACAACCTTATTACTTGTCTCGAATCCAGACTCGACAGTGTTGTTTACAGAATGGGTCTCGCTCTCACAAGACGTGAAGCAAGACAACTCGTTGTTCACAGCCACTATACAGTAAACGGCAAGAAGGTAAACATTCCTTCATACAGAGTAAAGGTAGGAGACGTTATCGCTCTCCGTGAAAAAGACAGAACTTCCGAAAAGTTCAAGGCTACAGTTGAAGAAACAAAGGACAGACTCGTTCCGATATGGCTTGATGCAAAGAAGGACGATTTTTCCGCAACTGTAAACCGTCTTCCCTCAGCAGAGGATATTGACTACGAGGTTGCTACACACCTCATCGTCGAGCTGTACTCCAAGTAATATTCGTATTGCTTGAATCGTCAGAACTCGAAATTAACAGTTATTGCGAAATAGGAGGGTTTTTATGCTGGAGAAAATCAATAAGCCTGATATCGAAATTGTCGAGCTTAAAAGTGACGGCAAATACGGCAAATTCGTTTTAGCACCGCTGGAGCGTGGATACGGTATAACACTTGGAAACAGCCTCAGACGTGTGCTGCTCTCCTCACTTCCGGGTGTGGCTGTAACTTCTGTAAAGCTTTCGGGCAAGAGCGGTACAGTTCACCATGAATTGTCAACAATTCCAGGCGTTAAAGAGGACGTTACGGAAATAATCCTCAGTATTAAGGGACTGACTGCTAAACTCTACGGCGATGGTCCAAAGACGGTATATATAGAGGCAGAGGGAGAATGCGAAATAACAGCCGGTGATATAAAAACCGATTCTGAAGTTGATATCCTTGACCCTGGTATGCACATCGCAACACTGGGCAAGGACGCTAAACTGTACATGGAAATTACTATCGACAGAGGCAGAGGGTATGTTTCTGCTGAACGCAACAAGAAACAGATAAGTCTTCCTGTTGATGTGATTGCTGTTGACAGTATTTATACTCCTGTTCTCAAGGTAAACTATACTGTAGAAGATACCCGACTCGGTCAGGTTACCGACTATGATAAGCTTACTATGGAGGTATGGACAGACGGTACTATCTCCGCTAAAGAGGCTTTGTCACAGGCAGCCAATCTCCTCAACGAGCATCTGAAGCTGTTCATTGACCTCTCGGAAGAGGCAGGACTTGCTGAGGTTCTTGTTGAAAAGGACGAAAAGGGCAAGGAAAAAATCCTTGAGATGACCATTGAGGACCTTGACTTATCGGTGCGTTCATTCAATTGTCTGAAACGTGCCGGAATTAATACCGTGGATGACTTGATTAACAAGTCTGAGGAAGAAATGATGAAGGTTAGAAACCTTGGAAAGAAATCCTTTGACGAGGTTAAGGAGAAGCTCCAGTCACTTGGCTTCGACCTTTCTTCAGAAGAGGAATAAACCATAAAATGTGCGTTTATGCACTGTATGAAAAGGAGTGAATTACATGCCGGGTACAAGAAAGCTGGGCAGAACATCTGACCATAGAAAAGCAATGCTCAGAGGCATGGTAACTTTCCTTCTTGAAAACGGTCAGATTGAAACAACCGTTACAAGAGCTAAGGAAGTTCGTGCTGTAGCAGAAAAGATGATTACTATCGGTAAAAATAATGATCTGCACTCCAAGCGTCAGGTATTCGCATACGTAACAAAGGAATCCGTTGCAAAGAAGCTTTTCGACGAGATTTCACCCAAGTATGCAGACAGAAACGGCGGTTACACACAGATTGTAAAAATCGGACCTCGTCGTGGTGACGCTGCTGAAATGGCTATTATCAAGCTCGTTTAATTGGCAGACATATAAATATAACCGTTCTCTTTCGGGAGAACGGTTTTTTTATTTATTAAAATTCATAATTTGTTTTGATAAAGCCTTCTGACTTTTCAGGACAGATATTTTCAATAAACTTATATAACTGCATAAGCTTTATATTGTCGGGAGTACCATTGACAGACGATTCAATGTCCTCTGTTTTAAGTTCATCATTGAGCTTTAATTCAGTGTTTTTGACATAGAAAATCAGTTCAAAACGGCGGTAGTAACCGTACCGTGTACGTTTGGAAACTATCGTATTAAAAATAATCCATATCTTCAAAATTAACTCTATAGTCAAACCACAGCCATTTCCAGTGGATTTTTTCTGTATCGTATTCAACGGTTGTTTTTCTGGAATCAATATAACAGCTGATTCCGATAATAAGCAATAAAAATCCCAATGACAGCAACACATGAAATTTTGGTATAATATCACATACAATAAACAGGAAGATTACCCATAAAAATGCAAAAGTTATTGCGACTCCTTTCATGAAGTCGGGCGTGTGACTTACTTGTATTTTTTCATATTGACACCTCCGTTTATTACCATAATTATAACAGTAAATTTTTAAGAAGTCAACAAAAAAACTCCCTGATTTCTCAGGACGTTTATTATTACATGATTTAGTAATTATAAAATATTTTTTAGCCTACTTTTTTTATTTGGTTACGTCTGTTAAGTGCTTTCTGCTCATCATCCAAGCCTTTCTTTATTTGTTCAGCGGTTGCTATAGCTACATAATCAATTAAATCATTTACCCGTTTAAAACCGTTTGCAGACAACCAATGATTATCAGCTGCACGTCCATTAACTTTTTTTCCATTCTCATTTATATATGAGTATCCCATTTTAACATCTCCTTTTACATTTTATAAATAAGCATTTCTTAAGTGTGGTAATATAAACTTAAGAAATGCTTTATTAAATGAAATATAATAGTTTTTATGAATTAATTAATACATACCGCCTGCTGGCATTGCAGGAGCAGCGGGAGCATCTTCCTTGATGTCAGCAACAAGGCTTTCAGTTGTGAGAACCATTGAAGCAACGGAAGCAGCGTTCTGTAAAGCACTTCTTGTTACTTTGGTCGGGTCAACGATACCTGCGGGAATCATATCGCAGTAAGTTTCATTGTAAGCGTCGAAACCGTAACCAACCTTGCGTGAACGTCTGATTTTGTCAACGATTACACTGCCCTCAAGACCTGCATTTTCTGCAATCTGACGAACGGGAGCTTCGAGAGCCTTGAGAATAATCTTAGCACCTGTCTTTTCGTCGCCGTCAAGAGAGGGGATAAGCTTGTCAACAGCAGGAATAGCGTTGATGTAAGCAGTACCGCCACCTGCTACGATACCTTCTTCAACAGCAGCCTTTGTAGCAGCAAGAGCATCTTCAATACGCAGTTTCTTTTCTTTCATTTCGATTTCAGTGGCAGCACCTACCTTGATAACTGCAACACCGCCTGCAAGCTTTGCAAGTCTTTCCTGAAGCTTTTCTCTGTCGAAATCAGAAGTTGTTGTTTCGATAGACGCACGAATCTGGTTGACTCTGGACTTGATAGCGTCCTTATCACCTGCACCATCAACAATGATAGTATTTTCTTTCTGAATTACTACCTGCTTAGCTTGACCGAGCTGATTAATCTGTGTGTCAGCAAGTTCGAGACCGAGTTCGGAAGTGATTACTTCACCGCCTGTAAGAATTGCGATGTCCTTAAGCATTTCCTTTCTTCTGTCACCGAATCCGGGAGCTTTTACGGCAGCAACCTTGAATGTTCCACGGAGATTGTTGAGAATAATAGTTGTGAGAGCTTCACCCTCAACGTCCTCAGCGATGATAACAAGCTTTCTGCCCATTTTAACAATCTGTTCGAGGAGCGGAAGAATTTCCTGAATTGAAGAAATTTTCTTGTCTGTGATGAGGACAAAAGCGTCATCATAAATAGCTTCCATTTTGTCTGTATCAGTTACCATGTAAGGTGAGATATAACCTCTGTCGAACTGCATACCCTCAACAACTTCGCTGTAAGTTTCAGCGGTCTTGCTTTCTTCGAGAGTGATAACGCCGTCAGCTGTTACCTTTTCCATAGCCTCGGCAATTAGTTTACCAACGTTTTCGTCAGCAGAAGAAACAGTGCCTACTCTTGCAATATCTTCACTGCCTGAAACTTCCTTGGAATTGTCTGTGATTGACTTTACAGCTGTATCAACAGCCTTTGCGATACCCTTTTTAAGAATCATCGGGTTAGCACCTGCTGCGATGTTCTTCATACCTTCACGAACAATTGTCTGAGCGAGGAGAGTAGCTGTGGTTGTGCCGTCACCGGCAGCATCGTTTGTCTTTGTAGCAACTTCCTTTACAAGCTGAGCACCCATGTTCTCGAAAGCATCTTCAAGTTCAATGTCCTTAGCGATTGTAACGCCGTCGTTTGTGATAAGGGGAGCACCGAATTTCTTGTCAAGAACGACGTTTCTTCCCTTCGGACCCATAGTGATTCTTACTGTATCGGCAAGCTTGTCAATACCTGCCTGAAGTGCTTTTCTTGCGTCCTCGCCGTATTTAATATCTTTAGCCATAATAAATCATTCTCCTTTAAAAAAAATGAACAGGAATTATTCCACAACTGCAAGAATATCTTCCATCTTTACGATAATGTATTCTTCACCGTCGAGCTTTACATTAGTACCCGAGTACTTTGAGATGAGAACTTTGTTTCCCTGCTTAACTTCCATTACAACATCGGAAGTTCCCGGACCTACTTCAATAACTTCGGCAACCTCCGGCTTTTCCTTTGCAGAACCTGAAAGGATAATTCCGCTCTGAGTGGTTTCTTCAGCTTCTGTCATCTTAAGGACAACTCTGTCCTGTAAGGGTTTGATAGTCATGATATATACCTCCCATAAAATAAAAATCGAATCTTTAGCACTCTCTTTGTCTGAGTGCTAATTATATTTTACCACCTTTTTTCAATAAATCAAGAGTATTCGCAAAACTTTCACAAAAAACAGTGATATGCATAATTATATAAGAAATTTGTGGAAAAATATGTCCGTGATTTTCGAAAATATGAGCGGTAACTGATTTGTGTGAAAAATAGTGCAAATGACTTGAAATTAAATGAAAAATATGGTATAATATTCATTACATTTAATTGAACGCCGTAATATCCGGCAGAATGGAGAGATTATATTATGAATAAAAAATTAACAGGTTTACTGACAGCGGTATCATCTTTATTATATTCATCGTCGGCTTTTGCTATGACAGCATTTGCAGTGGGTGAAGAAGATGCTGCGGCAACGTCAGCAAACACAGCAGCCGCAGCTGGTACGGGTTCTGTTTTCTGGACGCTTATTTTCCCGCTTATAATCATGTTTGTCCTGCTTTATTTTGTAGCTATCAGACCGCAGAAAAAGCGTGAGCAGGAACTCAAGAATATGCAGGAAAGCTTACAGGTAGGAGACGAAATCGTAACAGGTGGCGGAATTGTAGGAATCGTTGTTGCAACGGGTGACGACACCGTTGTTATTGAGACAGGCGGAGCAAGACACAAGCTCAGAATCAAGACATGGGCTATAACGGAAAATGTTACTGCGCAGGAACGTGTAAAGGCGGCTAAAGCAGCTACATCAAAGAAAACGGATTCGGGACTTGCTTCGGCAGCTGTTGTTGAGGACGAGCCTGAAAAGAAACCAAAGAAAAAGAAGAAGTCTGACGAGGAATAATAATATGTGCCTCCGCATAGAATTGTGTGAACAATTCTTTTTGTGCGGAGGTTTTTTTATGCACCGTCACCGTAAAAGCGTATGGACAAACAGTCTGCTCAGTATAACATTATCGGTTCTTATAGGTATTGTGTTTATACTTTTAGCTGCTGTTTTATTGGCATTAATAATGTATTATGTTCTCGGAGACATGAAAGTATCTGCTGTTTTTTCGGCGGTTGCTATTTGTGCAGGGACGTATTCGGCAACTTATCTCTGTGGAAAATACCGCCGTAAACGTGGCATTTCGGAGGGTATTATGTGCGGAGTTATTATTTATACAGTTATGGCAATATTCGGAGTTGTTTTTCTCGGAGAAATAACGGGTGTAAAAAAGCTCCTCCTGCTTGTTCTGTCAGGAGGAGCGGGAGGAGTTACGGGAGTAAACTCAAAACGTCCGAAAAACTATATGGAATAAATATTTTCAGTTCATTATCATAAATATAATATTTATAATAACGCCTGTACAGGAAACAATTCCCCATATTACTGAATGAATTGTCTGTAGTTTCTTTGATGCTTCAATATTGGCATTATATCGTATAGAAGAATATTTCCATGAGACTATTCCAAACAGACTTATAATAACAGGGATTGATATAGCAATTGCCTTTGAAATATGGTTGCTTGCACCTTCTGAATTCCATTGTACTGCCACGCTGTTTGGCAGTACAATGAATGATATTATACTGAGTAAAAGCACAACAGTAAAAATCAGAGCCTGTAAGATTTTTATTTTTTTCATAATCAATAATCTCCCGAAGTATCTTCCATAAGTTTGAATTCTATATCATAATATGTTACTTTTCCGTTCTTTTTTACGTTTGCACACTTTGCAGGAACTTTGTCGCCTGCACCGTATTTACTGCTTATGGTGTCATAGAGTTCATCATAAGTTTTAATTGGTGTACCGTCAATTTCGGTGATGAAGTCACCTGCTTTAAGGTCTGTGTTTGCAATGTCACAGTCCTCGCTAACAGCGTCGATATAAACGCCCTCGAAATCGTCAGGAAGTTCAAAACCTATTTCCTGTTCAATAAGTATACGTTTTTCGGGGGAATCCATGTCAATAAGCTGTATACCTATTTTGAAACGTCCTGAAATATATCCGTTGTCTATAAGTTCCTCGATAACAGGCATTGCTTCATTTATTGTTATTGCAAAGCCGAGACCCTCAAAACTTGAACTTACATATTTTGATGATGTTATTCCGATAACCTGACCGTACATATTTACCAATGCACCACCTGAATTTCCAGGGCTGATGTCGGCGTTTGTCTGTATACAGTTCATTTCAAATCCTGTTGAATCACTGCGGATTTTCCGGTTTACTGCCGAAATAATACCATCTGTAACGGTGTTTGAAAGTCCTGCGGGATTTCCGACCGCAATGACCTGCTCACCGACAATCGCTTCATCTGAGTTTCCGAAAAGGGCAGGTACAAGGCTTGCATTGTTTACTTTTATAACGGCAATATCGGTCTTTGAGTCTCTGCCTATGATTTTTGCATCATATACTTTGTCGTCGGCAGTATGGACTGCGTGATAACCGTCAGCCTGAAGAACGTGTGCATTAGTTACCACATAGCCGTCTTTTGAAATTACAACACCTGAACCAGTTCCCGACAGAACAGTATGTGAAGAATCGCTGTAGGTATAGATTTCAACAATAGAATCCTTTACGGCTGCCGCAGCACCTTCAATGGTGTATTTTCCGTTTTCGTCAACGAAATTACTGAGGTCGTTTGCACCTTCGGGTTTTGTCTGCTGATAAAGTACGACGTGCTGTGACGTTTTAAGCTGTTCAATAAAACTGTTGCTTCTGTATATGTCGTTTGCTATTCCGTATACTGCAAGTGCGACTGAAAGCAGGATAATCATAACAAACAGGAATATAATGAACTTTTCACCACCTGTGCTTTTTCTTGTCCTTATGTTTTCGGGAGATAGAGGGTCAGCTGGTTCGTTTTCTTCAAAGCCTGACGGTTCGTAAATAACATCATCATAAACCGATGTTTTTTCTTCATGATAATATTCCTGTTCAGGTTTTTCGTGTTTCGGAATATAGGCGTTGTTCTGTTCCGAATCATTTCGGGAAATATAATTTTCTCTTTCGTCCATTGTTTCTCCTTTCGCATATATCATGTTTTATAAGTTTTTCTGTTTTTCGGGTACTTGTATCTGAAATTCAGTATATTCACCGTATACGCTTTTTACAACTATATGACCATTATTTATATGTAATATTCTTCTTGAAATCGAAAGACCCAGACCGAGCCCCGTTGTGTCTTTGCCTCTTGACGAATCTGTTTTATAAAAACGGTCGAATACCTGTGGTATTTCTGAATCTTTCAGACCCTCGCCCGTATTTTTTATACTTATAATACACATACCGTTTTCCTTTTCAAATTTGAATGAAAGTTTTCCGCCGTCGTTTACGAACTTTACAGCGTTTTCTATAAGGTTGTATATAACCTGTTGCATAAGGTCGGGGTCAACGACTGCAACAAGCCTTTCGCTGTCGAGTTCTTCAATTTCAAGATGTTTTGCTTCAATTTTCTTTTCAAACATGAAAACGGTTTTTATAACGAGGTCGGTGAGGTTTGTTTCCTTGAAATTAGGTTTGAGTGTACCCGATTCAAAACGGCTCATATTCAGCATTGAACTTATCAATATACTAAGACGCTGTATTTCGTTGGAAACAAGAATAAGATACTCATTCCGTCGGTTTTTCGGAACAGTTCCGTCAAGAATCCCGTCTACAAAACCGCCTATTGTTGTTATCGGTGTACGCAGTTCATGTGAAACATTTGCAATAAACGTCTTGCTTGTTTCCTCGCTTTTTTCGACGTTTGAGGCAAGAGTATTTATATATTTGGACATTTCACCGAGAAATCCGACGGTATCGGTTTCTATTTTTTCAGAAAAGTCACCCTGTGAATATTGTTTGATTATTCTTATCATATCATCTGTATATGAAGTATATTTTATGACCCTTTTTTTCATAATCAGATATGCAAAAATAATACTTACTAATGAAACGGTGGAATAAATCAGAAATATTTCCATAGTAAACAGGCTTATATTATGGGTACTGCCGTAAATCAGTGCATACATTGTCCGATAGGGTATCCCCGTATATTTTACTTGAAACAGATTTCCATAGAGCAGATACGGTTCATCTTTTGAAATACCTTCGGAATCAAAGTCAAGATATTCTTTCCGGTCAATATGGGCTTTTATACTGTCCTGAATGGGTAAATTCCTTTTTTCGTCGGAATCCGCCGAAAATATACAGTTTCCGTTTTCGTCATAAATATATATCATTAAATTGTGTTGTTCCATGAATATTCCTTGAAACTTTTTGGCGGCTTCATTGTCTATCCTGCCTGTGCTGTTATATTCTTCCTTTATACAGCTGATGAAAAGATTTCCCACTGTTTTCAGTTTGTCAAGTTCTGTACGCTTGTAAATTGAAGAACTTACGCTTATAATTATAACACCGATTAGAATAATAATTGATATTATCATTAACATTGAAAAGCGGAACAGTCTGTTATATGAGTTTTTGCTATGCAACAGAAATCACCTCTGTTTAATAAAACAGGGGACAATGAAGTCCCCGTTTGATTTATACTTTCGGAAATTATTCATCTTCCTCAACTTTGAATTTATATCCTACTCCCCATACGGTTTCAAGAGACCATTTTTCAGAAACGTTGGCGAGTTTTTCACGCAGTCTTTTTATATGAACGTCGATTGTACGTGAATCTCCATAATATTCAAATCCCCATACTTCGTCAAGAAGCTGGTCACGGGTATAAACTCTGTTCGGATTTGAGGTAAGGTAATAGAGAAGTTCAAGTTCTTTCGGGGGTGTATCAATACTTTTGCCGTTGACTTTGAGTTCATAACGGGTCATGTTTACGGAAAGCTTGTCATAGCGTACTTCCTTTATTTCAGGCTCGGGATTTGAACTGCCTACGCGTCTTGTAACTGCGTTTATACGTGCGATTACTTCCTTTGCGTCAAACGGTTTTACAATATAGTCATCAGCTCCGAGGTCAAGACCTATGATTTTATCAATGGTTTCACCCTTGGCGGTAATCATGATAATCGGTACATTCGATTTTTTTCTTATTTCACGGCATACCTGCCAGCCGTCCATGCTCGGTAGCATAATATCAAGCAGGACAATATCAGGTTTGAGTGCATTGAATTTTACAACGGCTTCCGCACCGTCATGAGAGAGAATTACACCGTATCCGTCTTTTTCAAGATAAAGCCTGAGCAGGTCACATATATTTTTATCATCATCTACAATAAGAACTTTCAGACTTTTTTCGTTTGCCATTTTATTATACCCTCTTTCTTTATTTTAGAAACAATATTATTAATATTATACTGCAAATTTTCGGGAATGTCGATTAAAATCTGAAATTATCACAGGAAATACAAAATACTTTTTTTAGATAATCTTAAATAATATACTTCTGATTTATATATTACTATATTTTTCCGTTAAAGTCAAACAAATTATATTTTATTGCCGAATCGGACTTAAAATTCTGAAAATACTTGATTTTATATTACATTACGTGTTATAATATAATCTGAAAATATGGCAAGGAAGAATGGAGGTATGATTATGAATTTTATCGGAGAAAGATGTGTGTGCTGTGGTGAAATCTTTACAGACGGAGATGACGTTGTTGTTTGTCCCGAATGTGGTTCGCCTCATCACAGAGAGTGCTATAAAAAAGAAAACAGATGTTCGAATGTTGCATTGCACGGAACAGGTGAAAAGTGGAAACGTGCTGTAGTTGAGAAAAAAACGGAAACAGCAGAAAAGACAGAGTGTCCCGTTTGTAAATTTCCGAATAATCCGACAGACGCAGAAAAATGTATAATATGCGGTGCAAGGCTGAACGGTGGCGAAAGTTCTGAAAACGAAGTTCCCGAAAATGAAGATATACATTTAAATCACAGTGTAGGATTCAATCCCGATGAAGACATGGGAGGGGCAACTCTCAGGGAAGTTTCAATGTTTGTCGGTACGAATAC
>CAMWGS010000003.1 GCA_947173865.1 uncultured Ruminococcus sp. | reverse complement strand
GCTTAAAACCTTCCTGAAACGTTCTGTCGTATAAAAAACAAATATGATTTTATGTAAGGAGGAATGTGATTTTGATAAAAAAAGCACAGAAAGAAGATTTAGAAAAAATACTTGAATTGCAATATTTGGCTTACCAAAGCGAAGCTGAACTTTTTGGTAATATGTACATTCCACCTTTAAAACAAACTATAGAAGAATTACATGAAAAATTTCAAAAAGGAACTGTTTTAAAAGCATTAGATGACCAAGACGTTATTATAGGCTCTGTCAGAGCATATCAGGAAAACGGAACTGTTTTTATCGGTAAACTGATGGTGTATCCTAAAATGCAGAAAAACGGAATAGGAACAAGACTTCTCTTAGAAATAGAAAATGAATATCCCAACCAAAGATATGAGCTGTTTACCAGTACAAAAAGTATCAGCAATATAAGGTTATACGAAAAACTTGGATATAAAATATTTAAAGAAGAAGCCGTATCTCAGGACTTACAATTTGTTTATCTGCAAAAATGTTAATAAATAAATCTGAAATTACAAGTTATAATATAACAACAGCAAGCCCCGATACAATATAATGTATCGGGGCTAAAACTTTTATGGGTATCGCCGTTATTTTAACGGTTTTTTATTATTCAATAGTAACAGAAACTTTCAGGTTTCTCTTTGCCGCACCTGCACGCATGATTGCACGGAGTGCCTTTGCAATTCTTCCCTGCTTACCGATTACACGTCCCATATCGTCGGGGGCAACTGTCAGATGAAAAACAATAACGCCCTCTGCGTCGGGTTCGTCCTCAGTAATTTTTATAGCGGATTTGTCCTCTACAAGTCCTGCTGCGATTGCATAAAGTAAATCTTTCATTGTTAGACCTCCAAAGACTTCCGGAACAGAGGGATAAGACATAAAGTCCGCCCTCTTCCGCAAAAAGTCATTAATCAGAGTACGCCCTCATTCTTGAGGATAACCTTTACTGTATCTGTAGGCTGAGCACCCTTCTTAATCCAGTCCTTAGCCTTGTCAGCGTCAACCTTTACAACAGACGGATTCTTTGTAGGGTCATAGTAACCGATTTCCTCAACGAATCTGCCGTCTCTAGGGTATCTTGAGTCAGCTACAACGATACGGTAGAAAGGAGCTTTCTTAGCACCCATTCTTCTGAGCCTGATTTTAACTGCCATTTATATTCACCTCCGTAATTTATTTGATATATATTCAAGCGGAAACCGCATTGAAAGCAATTAATATATGATTAAATCGGGGGAAGATTTCCTCCGCCCTTGCCCGTAAGCTTATCGAAATTCATACCTGCAAGCTTTTTTCTTGCCTTACGGAGAGCCATTTTATTGTTGCCTCCCGTGAATTTCTTCATCATCTGCTGCATCTGGTCGAACTGTTTCAGCAGACGGTTTACTTCCTCAACTTTAGTACCCGAACCCGCAGCAATTCTTTTTTTACGTGACGGATTGATTATCGACGGTTTCGCACGTTCGGCTTTAGTCATTGAGTATATAATAGCCTCAATTCTGTCGAACTGTTTTTCGTCAATATCGTCCTCATTGATTTTTCCGCTTAATCCCGGTAACATTCCGAGTATGGACTTCATTGAACCAAGCTTTTTAATCTGCTTCATCTGGTCAAGCAGGTCGTCCATATCAAAAGTATTTTCCTTGAATTTCTTCGTAAGCTTTTCGGCATCTTTCTGAGACATTACGTTTTCAGCCTTTTCAATAAGGGTGAGAACGTCGCCCATTCCAAGAATCCTCGAAGCCATTCTTTCGGGATGGAACTGTTCAAAATCGTCGAGTTTTTCGCCCATTCCGACAAACTTAATCGGTTTACCTGTAACGGCAAGTACTGAAAGTGCCGCACCGCCTCTTGTATCAGAATCAAGTTTTGACATCAGGACACTTGTTATACCTACAGCATCGTCAAAGGTCTTTGCAACGTTTACAGCGTCCTGACCGGTCATAGCATCAACTACAAGCATAATTTCGTCAGGCTTTGTAATTTCCTTGATATTGACAAGTTCCTGCATAAGAGCCTCGTCAATATGCAGACGACCGGCGGTATCTATAATAAGAATATCATGACCGTAGTCCTTTGCATAGGCAAGAGCCTGCTTTGCAATTATAACGGGGTCAATCTGTCCCATTTCAAAAACTTTTACATCGGCTTTCTGTCCGACAACCTGCAACTGATTTATAGCAGCAGGACGGTATATATCACAGGCTGCGAGAAGTGGTCTGTGACCTTCTTTTTTGAGAAGTTTGGCAAGCTTTGCGGAATGTGTGGTTTTACCTGAACCCTGCAATCCGCACATCATTATAACCGTAGGGGGCTTTGAAGCAAAATTTATACGTGCATTACTGTTGCCCATGAGTGAACAAAGTTCCTCGTTTACAATTTTGATAACCTGCTGTGCAGGAGTAAGGCTTGCAAGAACGTCTTCACCAATCGCACGCTCTGTAACACCTTTCACAAAGTCCTTTACTACTTTATAGCTTACGTCAGCCTCAAGGAGTGCAAGGCGGACTTCACGCATAGCCTCCTTTACATCGCTCTCTGTAAGCTTTCCTCTTGACTTCAGCTTTTTAAAGACGTTATTCAGTTTTTCGGAAAGACCTTCAAATGCCATGCGATTTCCTCCCATTTACAATAAATCAAGACCATTTTTTATTTCGTCTGCAATAATTTTTCTGATATTTTCGTTTTCGACAAGTCGGGCAGTTTCATTTATTTTTCCGAAACATTCACGCATTTTTTCAAGTCGTTCTGCAAAACCGAGTTTTTCTTCATAGTTAAGCAGAATATTTTCCGTACGCTTTATAATGTCACGGACAGCCTGACGGGTGATTCCCAGTGGATTGCCGATTTCTGCAAGAGACAAGTCCTCACAGTAATAAAGTTCCATTACGCTTTTCTGATGTTCCGTCAGCAAATCGCCGTAGCAGTCAAGAAGCATTACGAATTTAAGTTCTTTTGCCATATTCTGAAACTCCTGTCGGGGTGTAATCCAAAATCACTTTACACATTATACATCATTATTTTATATTTGTCAAGGGGTAAACTGAAATTTTTCCGTTTTCCTCAAATTTATATCCGTCCCACATAAATACATCCGATATGCTTATTATTTTTCTGACGGAAAAGAATTGAACCATGCTCTTTCATCAAATGTTTTCTTTTTCGGAACAACATGTTCTTCTTTGGCTATTCCCACAGGCAGAAAACAGACAAGTTCATAATTATTTGGAACGTTTAAAATCCGAGCCATTTTGTCACATATTCTGTCGTCGTCGGTAATATGTCCTTCATACCAGCAACTACTATAACCAAGTTCCGTTATTGCAATAAGCATATTTTCGATAACGGCGGAATAATCCTGAATTGAAAAGCATTTGTCTCTGTAAGCGTTTATTCTCTGAGTAAGAACACATATTACCGCCGGAGCAGTCTCGGCAATTGGAGGGTCTATAACTCCTAATAATCGGTAAAGAATTGCACGGTCGTCAACGGCAATAAGACTTGTGGTCTGCTTGTTACAGCCTGACGGTGCATTCAGTCCACATTCCATAATCGTTATAAGGTCTTTTCTCGGAATATCAATCTGTTTATACTTTCCACGATAACTGTGTCTTGTGTTTATTGCTTCAATTGTGTTCATAATCTTCTCCTTTCATATACGGAATATTATAATTTTTACACCACTCAACAGCAAGTTTAATAATTTTATTTTCACTATATACTTCCCAATCAGAAAAAGAGCGGTCAATTTCCCAGCGTCTGTAAAACCACAACCATAATTCATCACCTGTCATATATTTTATTATTCTGTCAATCTCCCTACTTTTCATATTGCGGAGATATTCAAGCAGAATTTCATCATTATTAACGCTGAAAACGGGTATAATATCGTAAAAATACCACAGTTCCCACAAATCCGAAAGAAGTGAATCGTCAAAACCGTATGCGGACTTCAATTCGTCTCTGCTTACTATACTTGAATTATTAAGTCTGAAATAGTAGTAATATTCCCTGCCAAACGCATTATGGAAAAATTTGAAATCATTTATTTTTACCTTTTTCATCAGACAACTCCTTTACTATTCTGTCACAGAGATTTTTCCATTCCGAAAATCCTGAAACGTTACAAGTCCAGAAACTTCCAGCGTGCATATCAAAAAGTCTTGCACGGAGTTTTTCAGTAAGCAATGATAAAAACTCTTTTGGTTCGGTATTGCCACGTACCTGTAATTCTATTGTATAATATGTCATGTCTTTTTCAGAATACAGACATTCTTTCCAGAAACAAATTTCCACTCTCCATTTTTCGCCGTATACGTGTACAAAGTCACTTTCAGCATCTTCAATACTGATATTAATTATTTCATGAATATCATTAATACAGTTTAGTATTTCGCTTTTCGTGAACGGTATAACGTCTTCGTCTTTTTCCTCGTCATAAGGTTCGGTGTTGGTTTTAGTTCTAATTAATTCCAGTGACCAGCTCATTGTTTTCCTCCCATACGTCACAAGTTTTTTTTCCGTATTTTCTTCCCCACAGGTACAATGCCACACACGCCAGTGTAAGTACAACTACAGATAAAACCGTACCCTCTATGCCGAATATGACGTTATATGCAAAACTATTTCGTGAATTGTCCAAATCTATTTTAAAAACGGAATATACAGCAGGATTTCCGCTGTTTGGCAGACCGAATATTATAGCCTGTGTGAAGTTCCACGACGTATGCACCGCAAATGCACACCAAAGACTGTCCATATAGTAAACCATAAGTGAAAACAATATTCCCGAAAGACAAATATCAATAAATGAAAGTACGGTTATCCCGTTGTTGCCGAGATGCAAGGAAGCAAACAAAAGGGAGTTTCCGACAATTGCAACAGCAGGATTTTTAAAGTTCTTTATAAGTATCTGATAAAGAAACCCTCTGCAAACAAGTTCCTCTGCGGACGACTGTATAAGTACCATAGCAAATATCAAAACAAATGATAACGGTCTGAAACTGTCAAAATGCACGGCAATATCTCCGTGAAGCCACGCAACAAGAATACATACACCGTTCAGTACAAAACCTGTCAGAATACCAAACAGAAATTTTAATATATTGTTTCCGTCGGGTTTTGTGCCGACTGCCTGCAATATCGGACGTTTCTTTTTACTGACTTTAAGAATGAATAAAGTAACAAGCCATATGCCTATAAACAAACCGTAATCAACAGCAGTTTCCCATATTTCAGATTTGTCTACATCAGATATAAAAATAAGCAGAATACCCGATATAAAGCCCATTATAAACGTACCTAACATCTGTCCGAAAATAATCATGGCAAATGCTTCAATACATGATACCACTAATTCTTTCACTTTTTTTCCTGTTGTTTTATTTTCTGCTGTAATTTTTTAATTCCTCCTTTTGTCAAATCGCAGACCATAATTACTCCTCGTCGTTTTCGTCAACGACATCAAAACCTGCTTTCAGATACATTCTGTATGCATAGTTTTCTTTCTGTACGGACAGCGACACTTTTTCATAATTTTCTGATTTCAGAAGTAAAATAATACTGTCAAGTAAATCCGTTCCTATTCCATGTCCACGAAACTCCTTGTACAAGGATATTGCAAGCGACGGAATATTATCAGCTATATGTCCGTAATCATCCATAATACGAACCCATACAGCACCGATAATTCTACCCTCTTTTTCGGCAATAAGACAATAATCGTCCTTTTTGCCGAACTCTTCAACATATACCTGTAACTCAGGTTGCTCAATTATGGACTTCGGAGGAGGTTCTACACCGTCAGGAATAAAAATCGCCTCATAAAGAAAATCATCAAGTAATTTATATTCGTCAACCTTAATTTTTCTTATTGTGTAATCACTCATTTACTGTAACCACCTTGTTTGCAATCAACTGTTTAAGGAACATGAAACGTGCTTCTTCCTTACATTCGGGCTTTATCATGTAATAAAGATAATGCTCCATAAGATTGAGTATGTTAATAGTACGTCCCTCAATCTTGAACTGACTGAATCCCATAGGAACGTATTTTTCCCATATGTCGTCGGGAGTTATATGTGTACGGAGGTTCTTTATGTCGAAAATGGTTCTTCCTACACACCGACAGCTTGCAATCTGTTCAATTTCAGGGTGTTCACGCACAAGTTTTTCACTACTGAACGGAACATTAGGATATTTTTTCACATGGTTCGCATACGCTATCTGCTGTAAGCCTATCGACTCATAATGTGCGGAACGTCTGCGACAGGCAGGGTCACAGCAGGCGTTTACAAGAATTTCACACTTTTCCTTGTCAGGAATTTTCTCCAGTATGTCAAATTTATTATTCAAATCATAGTCAACTACTACAATATGATAATCCTTATTTACCTCACTGTAAAGAGCGTCAGGGTCTGTTATTCTCTTGCACGTTGAACTTGTCAGTTTATACTTCGGATAGTTCTTTCTTATATAGTCCTCAAGAATCGGTGACATTACTATAGTTTCATTCAGACCGTTATTAGCAAGATTCATTACCATATTACAGAAGTCGTCACTAAGATGCTTCTTTTCAAGCATTGGATTTGTAAACGTAAATCTAAGTGGTATTCCCCTCTCATTGAAAGCATTAATCACAGCTTTGATGTGTCTTTTGTCACATATGCCCTCCTGTATTCTTCCGCCGTTCCATATAGAAGGCGGAAATACTCCGTATACAGACGCTATCTCCACACCCTCACGGAAATATTGCGGACAGTGATTCAGCATCTCGACAAACACAAGATTAAACATAAAATGTCCCGAAAAATCGGGTAAATGGAATCTGACTTTCATTTCTTTACACCACTTAAATATTTTTTATAATTTCTTTTTGCCTGTTACAATCTCATAAATGAGAGATTTTTTATATTGTTCTATAGTTTTAATCTGCTTTTTCTTTTCAGAAATAGTTTTATCAATTTCTGTGCATTTTTCCTGAAGATATGTAACCATTTCATTTTGCTCTTCTATTGTTGGTTCAAAAACAATAAGTCTGGAAAATTCCGAAAAATTGAATCCTTGTCTTACACCATTTCCAATGTTGTAAAATACTTTCATGATATCATAAGCGTACAGAAGATAATGAAAATATTCAGGATTTATGGTTTTAGCTGCTTTCATTGCTATATAAGCGGATGTAATAATTCCGTGTTCTTTGGCTATTGCAGTTCTCAGACTTCTTTTATCATTCTGCAAATCAATAGAACGGATAATAATATCATCTTTTTCAATAATGTTATATGTATTTAAACTTTCAGGCAGCAAACCGTCATTTGAGTTTATATTTCTTCTGGCAATTTTTCCGTAGCTTAAAGAAAGCAGGTTGTTTTCAAGTCCTGAAGAATTTTTATTTTTTCTTTCTTCAAAATAGTAATAAATGGGATGAGTATTCCAATGTTTCGGAATTTTTTCTATCCATTGCACACTGCTGTCTTTCATTTCCACGTCAGAATTCAGACCTTTTGTCACTGTTTCAGTAATCACAGACTGCTTGTATTCTTCAAGTGTTTCTGTCTGCTTTTTCAGTTCTGATATCAGGGAATCTATGTTAGTACATTTTTCATCAAGAAACTTAGCTATTCTTTCCTGCTCATCAACAGGCGGTACAATAATTACTATATTTTTCATATCCTGCCAACGAGTAGTCCATAAATCGTCCACTATTCCATGACCCCATTTATAAAATTCATCTGCAAATTCATTCATATGAAAAAAACAGTTATAATATCTCGGATTCATTTCAGCAATCGGATATAAAACAGTATTTATTAAAGAAACAGAACCGTCATATTCAGAAATCCCGCAAGAACCACGTCTGTCCGAACGGCTGTTTATTACGAAATCCCCACGTTTTACAAGTTTTCTGTCATCATGGGCATCTGTCTTAGCTACTGTATCCAGTTGTGGCAGAATGCCCGATTTAGTAACAGAAAGCGGAGGATAATCACGGTCACTTACTTTTTCAGAACGAAGTCTGTATAAACTGCTTATTCGTGAAAATGCCCAGTGTTCAGGAATCTCCCCAATCCATTCAATACCGCTGTCTTTCATTTCTCTCATGAATCTGAATTCCTTTCCACCTGTTCTGGTATGATAACCCTGCAAAGTTCAACACGGTGATGTTTTATCTGTAGTATTTCGATGTGAAGTCCGTCCGAATCAACTGAAATCTTTTCGCTGTTCTTCGGAATATCACCAAGTTCGGCAATTACATATCCCCCGAAAGTTTCATTTCTGTCAACAGGCAAATCAATTTCAAGTGTGTCACATACTTCACCGATTGTAACAGAACCATGCACCGTCCATGTGGACATACCTGTTTTCATAATTTTTTCAAACGGTTCTTCATCGTCGTCAGCAAATTCACCGACAAGCTTTTCAACAAGGTCTGTAACCGTTATAATACCGCTCATTCCGCCGTATTCGTCAACAACCACTGCAAAATGGTCATTGTTATTCATTTTCATATGGGCAAAAAGACGGTCTGCTTTCATATTTTCGTGAACGAAATAAGGTTCATGCACAGCGTTTTTCATAATTTCGTCACGGTTTTTCTTATCGGTACGGAAATAGTCCTTTGCATCAAGAATACCCGTTACATTGTCAATGTTCTTACTGCACACAGGAAAAACAGAATGTCTTGTGCGGTGAATAATCTCCTCCCACACTTCTGCATCATCATCTTCCCATAAAACCGAAACTTCTGTACGATGTGTACATATCTGACCTGCCGTCATATCGTCAAATGCAAATACATTTTTTATAATGCGGTTTTCGTCCTCGTCAATAGCACCTGTTTCCGCACCTGCGTCCGACATCATGAGAATTTCTTCCTCGGTTACTATTTCTTCGGCATTCTCGGGATTTACTCCGGCAAGTTTAAGTATACCGCACGAAACAGCGTTCATAAGTTTGACAGACGGCATGAAAATAACCGATATCACCAGAAGTATTCCCGAAAATCTTAATGCAAGCTTTTCAGGATTCTTTGCTGAAAGACGTTTCGGAATAAATTCCACAAAAGTCATCATCAAAAACGTCATTATCAGAAGAATGATTATAGCCGAAATTATTCCTGCCGTATTCTCCGAAATACTGTCTTTAAAAACATTCGCAAGCCTGCCCGAAAAGCTTACTGCCGCAAGTCCTGATGAAATAAACTCAAAAAGTTTGACCGCCGTCTGTGATGACAATAAAAACCTGTTGGGATTATCTGCGATTTTTTTCAGACGATGTGCTTTTTTTCCGCCTGATTCGGCAAGCTTTTCAAGACGTGAGTCGTTAAGTGAAATCAACGCCGATTCAGCAGTTGTAAGAACCGCACATACAATTATAAATACAATTTGCAGAATTATCTGCCATGACATAATAAAAACCTCCGTAATTAAAATTTTTCAGAAAATCAGAGTATAAAAAATTTACTCCAGTTTTTCATTAACGGAGCGTACGTCATAATTATTCGGAATACTGCCGTCAGGGGCATTGTCCATTTTATCTTTCACCTCCGAAAAAATAATTTAATATATTATATCCCATATCACTGTAATTGTCAAGCAGAGACAAGCAAAGCATATGAAATATATACAGATTTTCATTATATTCAGATTAAATAAAAAAAGAATCGGCGTTGACCGATTCTTTTATAATATCATTTCATTTTATTGATATATCTGTTATTATTGAAAACAAAACATACTGCTACTCCTGCAATTCCTATTATGAAAAAAAGAAAAGATGCACCGTCTCCCTTTTCCGTGCCGAAAACAGTTCTTATAAAAAAGTTTTCCGAAGCACCCGATACAAATGGTTCAAAGATATTGTCCAACAGAAAACCTCCCATAAAATATCCTAAAGGTATAGTAAAAAACTGGAGTGTATTTCTTACGGAATATATTCTGCCCTGCATATCCGTCGGAATATTTGTACGGAAAATAACGTCCATATTTGCATTCATAACAGGAATAAATATCCAGCCGCACAATGCTCCTATACACCATACCACTGTACTGTTACCGAATGCAAGAAGAAAATTTTCCGTACTCATTGAAAAAAGCAGACAGCCACATATTACTTTTACCCTGCTTTTCGGTTCAGGTATGAAAGTAACAATAATACTTCCCATAAGTGCGGCAATTCCCACACAGGTATTTACAGCACCGAGTGCTGTTTCATCTTTTTTTGAAAGAATCATTGCAGGCAACGCCGACTCATAGACAGACGCAATAAAATTTATTGCCGAAAGAAAAAGCATCAGCCACAGAATACATTTATTTTTCTTCAGCCAGAAAATTCCGCTTTTTACAGACTCCAAAAAATCTTCCGTTTCTTCACTTTCTTTTTCTATTTCGGGAATTTCAATAAAAAACAACAGGACAACAAAAGCCGTCGTGAATGTTGCAAGGTCAAAAACAATTACGGCTTCAATTCCTGCAAAAGACAGAAGTGCAGACGCAAATGCAGGAGTCAAAACAGTTACAAGTGAATTTGAAAAAGAACGCATTCCGCTTGTTTTCTGATAGTATTTTTCAGGTATAAGAAGTGTTGCCGCAACATCAGAAGCAGGCTGCTGAACTGTATTCATAAGACCGTTAAGAGCGTTTATCAAATACAGATGCCAGACCTGCAAACAATTGTTTTTCAGCAGTAGCATTACCGCAACAGTACATACTGCCGCAAAACTGTCACAGACAAGCATGATGATTTTCTTGTTCCATTTATCGCTTACTGCTCCTGCAAAAATACTCATAATAACATAAGGTGCATATGAACATACGGCAAGCATAGCTGTTGTGAGTGCTGAACCGCTTTGCTTGTATATCCATATCACAAGTGCAAAATTAGTCATTGCACTTCCGAGTGCGGAAAATGACTGTGTAATCCATAAAATAAAAAATGACTTCAAATCATAAAAAATATTTTTCATAATACCCTGCTCCTTGAATTTATTGATTTATAATCAGAAGTGCAAGGTACGACGGATTTTTTATTACTCCATGCAGTCCGTCATTCCTTGCATGGAGATTCAGCAATACAAAGTATCATTTCTTTATTCCTTTCATATATTAAGATTCATTATATCATACATAACATAAAAAGTAAAGAGATAAATAAAAAAGTACAGCCCGAAAGCTGTTGATAAAAATCGCTTTCGGGCTTAACTTTACTATTTGTTTACTTGAATAAATCAGAATTTATCTTTTTCCTGTTTTGATAAAATGAATTAGTTTCTCCACATCATCAAAGTCGTCATAATCGCCGTTGACTCCTTCCTGATGATAAATAATACCAGCTTTCTCATTTATTTCAAGACAGTCCAAAAGCATCGTTTCTCCGTATCTTTTAATGAATAATGTAAAACCATAAGGCTTGATTTTGGACAACATTCCTTTTCTGCATTCCGATTCACATTCGTAGCAATGTCCGCAATTTTTATCAATAGAACACTTTCTGTTTTCACAACAGTCATTGTCAGGGCATTCCCCCGAATTACAACCATTGCAATGTTCATTCTCACTACATAAGCAACACGCCAGTCCGCAACGTGCTATTCCAAGTTCACGCTTCATTATATTCCTCCTGCAAATTCCGATTTATCCCAGTAACCATTGTACACCATAACAGATGATTTGTCAATAATAAAGCCACAGCACTTCTACTCAACAGTAAAAAGTGCTGTGGCTTAGACTTCTTTATGAACAACTCTGTTTCATGTACAGATTTTTTCTTTCAGTCAGTCTTACTTTTATATATGATGTATCTTCTGCCCTGAGTGCAATGACTGCCCCTCTTATGAGATATGCCGAAAGTCCCCCGCATGACGTTTTATGCAGACATTCAACACACGTTCCCTCAATAAGTCCCAAATCGCTGAGACGGTTTCTCATTTTTCCGCTGAGTGACATTTCTTTAACCTGTCCTGTTTCACACTCTTTAAGTGTGTTCATTCCGATAAGGTTTTCCATATATTCTCCTTATGAAAAAAACATATTCAGGCTTATATGCCTTTTATATTATATGTCATACGTGTTCTGTGAGAAACTTGTCTCTGTAGGTGCTTATTTCAGTAATAACTCCGTCACTGCTTCCCGTTATTGTAACCGCACCTATACGCTCGGTGTAGGCAAATCCGAAAGTAACCAAATCGGACAAGTCCTCGCCGTTGTAACCGCTGTATGTACAGAAAACTCTTTCTTTGGCACGTGAAGCATATTTTGAACGGTATTCAAGAGCCTGCTGGGGATTATAGAGAAATTGTCTGTCAAGTTCAAAAAAACGGTGACGGACAATATTTTGTGCAACAACGTCACTGTCCTCAAGTTCAAATTCCCCGAATTCGTTGCTGATATTCGACATATGAAAGTGACTCATCAGTTTTCGTCCTGCCATTGAAACTCCCTTTGAAAGAATCTGACTGTCAAGATATGAAAACTCAGACGGATTCTCAACGGGTGTTATTCTCACACAGTTCGTTCCTCTTATATACGGATAAGTTCCGCATATTTTATATGATAAGTTTACTATGCCGTCCCACATATTAGAATTGCTTTTAACATAAATATAACTTGTTTCGGAATTGTCCTCATGTGTAACGTAAGGCAGAGTATAAAAGCTGTCCATAAGGGTATTTACAGACATATTTGTTTTAAGACCCGTTTCCATCTGATTCTGAATAAGCATAGACGTGAAACTTCTTGAAGATACGGAAATAATATCGCTTCCGCCCGAAGTAGTAACGGTAATATTATCTGCAAGACCGTGATGGATAAGTCTGTTGTCTATGAAGAACATAACTTCACTGATATTTTCAGGTTCATAAAAATCCGTTGAAATTTTAGCACCGAATGAAGTGTAGGGCTGATATACGTCTTTTCTGAAAGTAAATGAAAGAAGTTTTTCAAAAGCTTTTTCAGAACCGTCCGTATTTTTTAAAACAACATAAGTATTCATTCTGATTCCTCATCTTTAAAATCTGCTTCTGTTGATATAACTGTGACTGTTGCCGAAATAAAATCGTCATTATTGTCGTCTGTAACAAATGACTGCACGTGGCACTGTCCGAAAATAACGTTTTTATATTCTATGCTGAACGTATCGTTATTTTTCATAAGATTATTTACAGAAACCAGAAAATCTATCGGATTATTTTCGTTGCATATACGTCCGCTGAACATAAGACGAACAGCTTTTTTACCGAAATTCGTAACAGTCACATCACCCGATACTGTATTATGTTCGGAATAATTCTTGACTCCCGATGCCCTGAACTTCTCGCAGTAAAGAACAACGTCCCCTATCTTCACGGGTACTGACTCATGTATATTAATTATATTCATTCACTGCTCCTTTCAAACTTATTCATACCGCTTACGGAAAGACGTGCTGTAAGTACAAATCGGTTTATATTTGAATCATGTTTTATTGAGACCCTTCTTAATGAACAGTTCATTCCCGAAAATTTCATAACTGCAGGCTGAACGTTATCCGAAAAATATCCGTATAACTTTTCCATGCGGTAATTTTCAGGAGCAGTAACACTTATGTCTATGTCAGCTTTATAAGGTAAAAAAGCCGTAAATTCCGAATAAATCGGTGTTTGCAGTTCAAAAGAGCCAACATTGACAACAGTAAAAAAGCCCCTGTTTTTCTTTTCAACCGAAACAGCGTCAAAGGCATGATAAACAGGAGTTACACCGTTCTGAGAAAGTTTTTCAATAATTTCCCTTATGATACTGTCAATCATGAATTATTCCCCCGTTTCCCCCGAAAAGCTCATAAACATGAATGTCTTCGGCTTTATCAGGTCCTCACACATATTCATATAATCACGCAGAAGCTTTTCAGAATATGAAAGTGCGGTATTCTGTGAAGCAGTGAGCATTTTTCCCGCAACAGTAAATTCAGCACGTTCACGGGCGGAATTAATCTGCTGTAAACGGTGGTTTGCTACTGCGGCACAAAGAAAATCAAGACGTACATCTGTAGAGTCGGATTCGGGAAGCAACATTTTTTCAACTTCCGAAACAGCAAGTGTTATAATCGGGGTATAATTTTCGGAAACGTCCTCACCCGAAAAAAGAGTAAAAAGAGTTTTTACGGATTCAATATTCATAATTTTCTCCTATTTCATTGAAAATTCGTCAGCGGAAAAACCGTTTTCCTTTTCGGGCATAATCTGAACTTCAACACCATTCGGTGAAATACGTTTTTCAAACGATTTCTTCAATTCAATAAGCTGACGGGTATTCATGAATTCTGCCGAAGTCATTGCAGAATCAACGGCAGGTTTTCCGCCTGCAAAAAAAGCAAGTCTGCGTATATCACGCTTTAATTCGTCACTGAACATTTTTATATCATAGTCCGAAACTGAATTGACACTGTCACCGCTGAAACGCTTTGTAACACCTGCGTTTACCTGTGCAGGCACAGCAACAAAGCTCCATTCATAAGCGTCAGTTATGTCGTTTAAAACAGTATGGCAGACCTGCTCATTGTACTTTCTTCCGCTGACATGGGAACATCTTCCGACAGACTTATTACAACCACATATTGAGCATACTTTTCGTGCGGAACTGCATGAAATACTTACTTCTTTTTTTATACCGCCGTCAATTTCGGCAATAAGAGTATTATTTTCGCCTGTACGTACCATATATGCATCTGCCTTAAGATATTTATACGGCTTTCCGTACTTTGTCATACGTTCACTGTCTGTAATTATTTCAGTATCAAAAATACGTGCATTCTGATTTGAAGTAGTGGGGTTGTGGTCGAATATACCCGTCTTGCCTATAAACTTTTCAGCAAGGGTTTCAAGGGCTTCGTCCGAAAAGCATTCATAGTCACGGTCTATGTCGTTATCACAGAGAATAACTGAAAAAGTATAGACTTCTTCTTCTTTGAGGGGTTTACGTGTGAATTTATTTATTTTATCAAGTATTTCCTGATTCATAAAAAGATGTCCTTTCATTAAAATTCAGGGAGCGTATTTTTTATTAATACGCTCCCTTAATAATCTGTTTATGCTGTAATTTTAAGTACCTTTACAGCATCATCAGTAATCTTTCTGAAACCGCAGGTAATTGAAACTGTAATCTGGTCAAGCTGTCTGTCAATAAGCTTATCTGTTTCCATTACAAGATTTGAGCTTGTGATAAATTCAAGAGCAAAATTACGGTCTATACCGATAATTGTATTACTGCCGACAGCAGAAGTCTTGACAAGTTCCGAACCGAACGGAAGAATCATTTTTCCGTCTGCATCTGCGGAAGTATCTGAAAGCTGTTCCATGGCAACAATCTTTGAAGCAGCTTCGGGAGACGCAATAACGGTGTTCATGTTGAAGCAGTCAAAACTGCCGTAAAGTTCTGCGAGTGAGTCGTATGTAAGAGAAGAAACGGTAATGGACTCTGCTCCGGTTTCAAGAACTGACATGGCTTTCTTAACAACTGAAACAGCAAGTTTAACACCGATACTTCTGAGCATAACACCAAATACATCAAGTCTCTGCTGACGTACTGCCTCATAAGATGCGTTGATAAGTCTGCCGTACTTTGAAAGAACAGTAGCAGTTGCACTTTCCTTGACTGTAGTTGTCGGGAGTACAGAAGCTTCAGCAGATGTTTTATATTCGGCTGAATCGTCAATCACACAGCCGAGATACTGTGAACTTCCGCTGACTGTCTGAGCCGCACAGATTGAAGAAAGGACAGTTTCGTCAAAACCCTTTTTGATACAGCGTGTAACAAATTCGGGAAAAAGTACAGCCGTTTCGGTTGAGGAAAAGAATTTTTCCACACGGTCACAGTCCGAACCCGCAATTCTGATGTTAAAACGCTTTAACTGTCTTTCAAAAGCGTCAAGCTTTTCCATAGGAGTACCGCAGTACGCAGAAGACGGGTCAAGTTCTTCGAGAGCGGAAGTGAAAGATTTTTCACTGAGATTGTAAAGACCCTTTTCAAGTTTAATATTATTGTACATATAAATATACCTCCATAATAATTTTAATTGAGATTTTCAAGACGCATTTCAATTTCTCTTGCCTGAGCGTTTTTAAGTCTTGCTTCGGCAAGGGCGGATTCATCCTGTAAATTGATATTGTCCCATTCGACACTGCACACAGCGTCCGCACCTATGGAACAGATAAATGAATTTCCTATTTCACATATAACAGGAGTAAGCAGACGACGGTAATATTCAAGTTCAGAAGTAAGAATATCCGCCTGCTGAGACGACATTCTTTCCGTAGTATTCCAGTTGAGACCAAGCAGAAACGGCGGTATTGAAAGTTTTGCAATAATCTGCTCCATAAGCTGACGTACAGGTACATTTGTATCAAAAAGCTGATTTTCTGCACCGATAACTTTTATATCAACGTCGCCGACCGCCACAAAATCCTTGACCTGTCCGTATTTGGCGGAGTTCATGCCGTCCGCCCATTCCTTTGCAATCTGCACTGCTCTTTCACGTGAATATGCAAAATCACCCGAATCTGACGGTGGTTTGTATGTAACAGCATAGCGTACATTGCCGATACGGTCAAAATTCTGTCCTATACATTCGTAAATTCTCATAAGAATACCGCTTAAAGCAGGAATACCACGCAGAAGAGGACGACCTCCCGTAAGAGAAGCATAAAGAATACGTTCGGGGTGATTAACGGTTTTAATGGTATTGTCATCATTTTTTACGGCATACCGTCTTATAAAAGGGTTTTCACCGCAAGCGACACGTACTGCCGAAACGTCGCCGTTCCAAAGACCTGCTATGCGTTCGCCCGAAGAATCAAGTGATATTTCACCGACTGCACTACCGTAAGTAAGCAGACTGTCAAGAAAATTGTCAATAAAAGTATTGATTGACTTTCCCGTCATACCTACAGGGATATTTTCAAGAAAATCGTCAAGCTGTAACTGATATCTTTCGTCTGAACATATCACTTTGAATCCGCCCGTAAGACGTATAATCTTCATAAGTGCCGCATCAATAATAGGCACGGCATTACGCAGACGGTCATAAAGTTCCTTTTCAAACGGCTCTATCGCAGACGGCAGATTCATTCTGCACTGTGAGCTTCTCTGTGCCGTAATCAATTCGGGAACAGCTTTCGGAACTGATTTCTTTTTAAAGAATTTCATTTTTCCTCCTTTAAAAATATTTGAACGGTGATTATTGATTGTTGTTTATCTTGATACGGACAGGGCAAAAAAATTGTCGTCACCCTGTGAACCAATCATATCCGTAACAAAATAACGCATATCGTCCATAGCGTGGTCATTTTCCTTGACAGGTACATCTGCTCCTGACTTCTCATTCCAGCGGTACAGCGAAAACTCCCTTATAATGTCCTTACAGCTCTCATGGAAACGAAGTTTATTCTGTTTAAGTGCAGTACTTACATGACGTATACCAGTAATTACATCGTTGTTGGCTTTTACCACTCTGAATTTACCGTGTCTGCGGATACACTCAATAAAACTTGCAGCAGACGGGTCAACGATAACCCTGCTGATATTATAGTTACCGGCAAGTCTTTCAAGAGCGGAATAATGTTCTTCGTCAGTACGGGAAATGCCCTCTTTTCTTGAGGAATAATAGTACTCCCTGATTCTGTACCATATATTGTTGCTTAACCCCCACAGACCGAAAGACGACGGATTAACCGTGCCGTAATCACATGATACAACGAAACGTTCGCACTCAACCTCTCCGCTGTAAACATAATTTTCCATGCTGAACATAGGATATACAATGCCCTCCGACGCTGTCCACTTTCCTAAAACAAAACGTTCATAGAAAGCACCCGAATAAAGTCGCCTGTAACGGTTTTTGAGTTTCTGAGAAAGCGACGGATTATCGTCCATAGTAAAATGAATGTACAAGGCGTGTTTTTCGTCTGACTTTTTAATCCATTCATTATAAAACCAGTGGCTCGGATTATCAGGATTGCAGTTGAACCACATTTTAGAACCGTTGACAGAACATCTTGCAAGAGCCTGCTCAACAAAAGAGCGAGGCATAAGAGCTACTTCGTCAAGAAAAACGCCTGAAAGAGTTATACCCTGAATCAGTGAGGCAGAGCCTTCGTCCTTTCCTCCGAAAAGATAAAAGCGGTTAGTTCTGCCGATAAAAGTAATATCAATGTAGTTTTTGCTTATTTTTTCGATACAGGTGAAACCATATTCCTTTAGTATAGGAATAAGCGGAGTTATAACATTCCTGCGGAGTGAAGTTACAGTTTTTCCGCATACGGCAAACACACCGTCGTCAAATACAGACGATGCCCAGAATATGAACCCCAGTGACATTGAAAGCGTTTTACCGCTTCTTACAGCACCGTCACAGATAACAGCGTCATAATCTGCATACTTCGGATTTTTCCACCAGTTCATAGTAAGCTTCTGTTTTGATGAAAGCTTTTTAATCGTCAACTGATTCACCGTCCTCAGCCGAGTCGGAAAGTGCCTTGATTAAATCAACAGCCTTGTCCCTGTCGGAAAAAGAATTTTCCAGTTCAAAGAGTTTTTCGAGAGCTTTCAGCCTGTCAAAGAGTTTCACTTCAACACCTCCGCCCTTTACACGTTTTATTTCCGAAACGTTGAAAAGGTCAAGACGTTCAATTACATCAGGCGGAGGAAGTTCATCGGCAAAAACAAGATAAACCGCATCGGAACAGTTACCGAAAGCAAGACGTTTAAGACCAGCCGAAACGTTACCGCTTTCTGAAAGAGTATTTTTCAGACGTGAAATTATTTTCCGACATTCTTCCGATTCAAGCATTTTTATCCCCTCTGTAAGTGCCTCTTCTCTGCTGAAACCTGCCCTTACTGCCGATTCTGTCACATCACCGATAGTTACATAATAACAACAGAAAGCATATTTTTTTGATTTGGGATTTCTAACAGGCAAAAATAAAAAACCTCCTTTCAGTTATGAACGAAACCACCGTTCAAAAGGATTCTGAAAAGAGGTATATCACAACGATATGCCGTTGAATATCGAAAAAAATAAATTTAAATTCGTATATATGTACAAAAAAATTCCTCAAAACTGTCCAACATCAACAATTTTCCTGAAATATAAATTATAGTTATCTCAGTAATCTGTAAAATGCTTCAACAGACGTTTTCCCCAGAGGATTTATCTCACCGCCGTTTACAAGCAATATCAATCCATCTTCAGACAATAATATATCCCACATATAGTACCAGCATTCTCCGATTCTCACGGTATTTTCTCCATAATATGCCAAAGTCTTAATAATTTCATCATTGTCAACTTCTGATTTTACACTTTCGCAATCTGAAATATTTATAAAATAAAAATTTTCCTTACCATGTTTAGTTGCCATTTTATCGCTTATATAAAAATACTGATTCATACTGTTTTCCGTTGAACCCTCCAAACCGCCGAACTCCTCAATAAAACGTTTTTGTGGTTCAGTAAGGTAAACACCTGCTTTTTCACATTCTTTGACAAGTTCGGAAATATCAATCTTTCTTCCCTCATACCAGCCTGCTTTTTGCAGTTTTTTGTATAAGTCACAATCCAGCCCATTAAATTCTTCTTTTGTCATAATAAACTCCTTTCATATTAAAACAACCCTGCAATAAAAGCCGTAGCGGTTGCGGAAAGTGCCACGACAATAAGCGGCAGGTTAAAATATGACAGCACAAAAGCCGTCACTGTTCCGACAATTGCGGTGACAATACTACCTGTACTGTAAAAAATAGCGGGAATAGTCATGGCACTGAGAACGGCATAAGGAATATAATATAAAAAGCTTCTGAAAAAACGTGACTTTATCTTCTTACGGAAAAAGGCAAAAGGAATCATGCGTATAAGATATGTAACGACCGCCATTACTGCGATATATAAGGCAATATTCATTGTTCACTTTCCTCCGTGTCGCTGACAGGAAACAACAACGACCCTGTAACAGAAGCAATAACCGCACTTATAATTACAGCAAAACCCGATGATACAGCAGTAAATACATATCTGAACAGAATACTTGCCAAAGCAGACACCACAACCACTAAAAGAACATTACGCTGTTTGCGAGCAGGTGGAATAATAATAGCCATAAACATTCCGTAAAGTACGATACCCAAAGCACTTGAAACTGATTCGGGCAGTAACTGTCTCGCAGCCGCACCGAGAGCCGTACCTGTCACCCACCCGACTGCCGAAATAAGAATTATTCCGTACATATAAGCAGGTGTAAGTTTTTGTTTCTGAGCAGAACAAACCGCAAAAATTTCGTCTGTAATGCCATAGGACGCAATAAGCCTGTGAGGAAGTGAGAATTTACCGTCAAGCTTCTGCGAAAGCGACAACGCCATAAGCGAATATCTTATGTTAATAGTAAGCTGTACAAGTATCATTTCAATAAGTGTACCGCCTACGGCGATAATGTCAACACCTGCCGCCTGTCCCGCAGAAGTAAGATTTGTTGCAGAAATTGCCGTTGCAGAAAAAACAGATAACCCGACACTGACAGCTTTTATTCCGAATCCGAATGAAACCGATAAATAACCGAGTGCAATAGGTATGCCGTGTGACATACCACGAAAAAAATTTGACTTCAAATAAAACGTTCCCTTCATTATAAATATAGGAAAATTATAACATAATCCGCATATAACGTCAAGAATATACAGGGGCAGGAATGTTATAAAAAACTTTCCAGTTATACAAACTTTGAACAACTGAACCGCTATAATATATAATGGGAAAGTATACGCTGTTTTCAGAAAAAAATCTATTTAAAAAAAGGTTTAAATATAAACCTTCCTTCTCTGTTTTTTTGTATTACTTCCTTGACGTTTGTTCTGTCGGTAATATAATCTATTGAAACACCATAAAAGTCCGCAAGTGTTATAAGATGTTCAAGGGGAATTGTCTGAAAACCACGCTCGTACCGTGAATAAACGGTCTGTTGTATTTTAAGAATTTCTGCAACTTGTGTCTGATTCATGTCTTTATCCTCACGCAAATCCCTGAGCCTTTGAAAATACATAAAAATCATCTCCACTGTTTGTAGAATGTGCTGATTTTCCTGAAAAAAACCATACTTATATTGACTTTAGCATATTTTCATGATATAATACAAACATTAGTACTAAACAGTACTAACACAAAGAATTTTAGTACCTAAAAGTTCTAAAATTCTTAGAAAAAATTTGCCAGTTATGAAAATTATGAACATCTGAAATGTTATAATGTATTTGTAAAGGGAAAATTTTTTCAAATATAATTATAGGAGGTGAAAACATGGGATACTTAATCGGCATACTTATATGGGCATTAATATGGGGATTCATAACAAAAAGCGTATCAAAAAGCAAAGGCTATAACGGTGGTTTTTGGTGGGGATTTTGGCTTGGCTTCATTGGTCTTATTGTAGTAGCCTGCAAACCTGATAACCGTAGTTATTCGTCATATTCTTCAGCGTTAGGTTTATATGCACATGAAGAAGAAAACAAAAGAATTGAAGAAGAAAACAAAAGAATTTTGGCAAGCGGCGGCTGGAAATGTGCTAACTGTAATACTTGTAATCCTGACTATATAACTACCTGTCAGTGTGGAGTTTCAAAATCAAATAATGTACCAATTTCAAAACCAAAAACAAAGTCTGAAATTAAGCATGAACCCGAAGAAAAAGAACCCCTTTCATCGGTAGATGAAATTCTAAAATTAAAACAGCTTCTTGATGCAGGATTACTTACACAGGACGAATTTGACACAAAGAAAAAACAGCTTTTAGGATTATAATCATAGTATAAATAGATGGACTTAAAAATCTGTCTTTTTATAAATAATATAGGAGGTTAAAACATAACTGTATATTCACTTACGCCGATATGGAGGACAACGAATGAATTATTGTGAATGGTTTGAAAAAGCTAAAAAATCCATTGAGCCATTAAATTATGGTGATACATTCACATTGGCGAAATTATTATATTCTTCAGGATGGGAAACACTTTCAAGAGGCGAAAAAAGCAATTTCGGGAAGTACTTTAAAAACGAGGTAGTAAACAATCATATTCCATGCATAGTACTTATATATGCAAATGGTGCAAAACAATATAGAAAAATAAAAAATTTCTAAATCACAAAAAAGGCGGATTTTTCGGAATCCGTCTTTTATTATGCACAAAAAAAGACTGTTCCGTCCGCAGACGAAACAGTCCTTTATTATTTAAGAAAGGAATTAACCCATAATAACTACAACTTCGTGAACGCCGTCAGCAGCAGCGGGGATAACATTACCCTCTACAGCCTGACCGTCAACAGTCATAGCCTTAACGCCCTTGCAAACGTGGTCAGGGTTCTTGACAGTGATGTTGTAAGTAGCACCACGGAACTTTCTTACAGCTGTAAAGCCGTCCCACTCGTGAGGAATAGACGGGTCAACCTTAAGACCGTTCCAGTCAGCAGCAAGACCAAGAATGTACTGGGAAATAGCAACCATATTCCATGCAGCAGTACCTGTAAGCCATGAGTTCTTACCTTCACCGAATCTGCTTGCGTCCTTACCCGCAATCATCTGACCGTATACATATGGTTCAGTCTTGTGGAGGTCTGAGATTTCCTCATTGAAAGCAGGAGCAATCTTTGAATAGTACTCAAATGCCTTATCACCACGACCTGCATAAGCTTCTGCACAGATAATCCAAGCATTGTTGTGAGTAAAGATACCTGCATTTTCCTTGTAACCGCCCGGATAAGTTGAAATTTCGCCGTACTGTACATAGTACTTTGTGAAAGCGGGATTATTAAGAACAAGACCATACTTTGTATTGAGGTACTTGTCGATTGATTCAAGAGTTTTGATGTCAGCTCCTTCTTCCTTGCCGATTTCAGACATAACAGCGAAGCCCTGTGGTTCGATGAAGATTTTACCTTCTTCACATTCCTTTGAACCCATCTTGTTGCCTTCTGAATCATAAGCTCTGATGAACCAGTCACCGTCGAAAGCATATTCCATAACGTTCTTCTTCATCTTGTCGATTTCAGCCTGAGCAGCATCAGCTTCTTCATTCTTGCCGAGGTGCTTTAAGATAGCAACGTAGTTAGGACCTGCATATGTAAAGAGTGTAGCAACCATTACAGACTCAGCGACCTTTGAATAACCACCCTCAGCAGCGAACTTAGGATTAGTATATGTCTGGAAGCTCTCACCGGGAGTATCTGAATAGCATGAAAGGTTGATACAGTCGTTCCAGTCGGCACGCATAGCAAGCGGAAGACTGTGCGGACCGAGATTGTTGATGATTTTATAGAATGAAACTTTGAGGTGGTCAAGCATAGGCTTAGCCTTTGACTCGTCATTATCATAAGGAACCATTTCATCAAGGATTGACCAGTCACCGGTTTCCTTGATATAAGCGGAAACTGAAAGAATCATCCACAACGGGTCATCAGAGAAGTCACCACCGATATCGGAGTTACCTTTCTTGGTAAGAGGCTGATACTGATGATAACAACCACCGTCCTCAAGCTGAGTTGAAGCAATATCAATAATACGCTGTCTTGCTCTGTCGGGAATCTGGTGAACGAAACCGAGAATATCCTGATTTGAGTCACGGAATCCCATACCACGACCGATACCTGATTCAAAATAAGAAGCAGAACGTGAGAGATTGAAAGTAACCATACACTGATACTGATTCCAGATATTAACCATACGGTCAACCTTGTCGTCAGGAGTATTTACATTGATAATACCAAGGAGTTTATCCCATGTAGCCTTAAGTTCTGCAAGACCTGCTGCAACCTTTTCGGGTGTGTTGTACTGGTCAATCATAGAAAGAGCCTTTTCCTTGTTGATAGTAACGCCGTCAGCTTCAAACTTCTTGTCAACAGGCATTTCAACATAGCCAAGAATAAAGATAAGTGTTTTGGACTCACCGGGAGCAAGAGTAATCTTCTTATAGTGTGATGCGATAGGTGACCAGCCGTCAGCGAAAGAATTGTTTGCTTCACCTGCAACAACAGCCTGCGGGTCATTGAAACCATTGTAAAGACCTATAAATGAATCTCTGTCGGTATCATAACCGTCGATTTCGTCATTTACGGTATAGAAAGCGAAATGGTCACGTCTGTCTCTGTATTCTGTCTTGTGATAGATAGTAGAACCTACGACTTCAACACGACCCGTGCTGAAATTTCTCTGGAAGTTAGTGCAGTCGTCCTGAGCGTCCCACAAGCACCATTCAGCAAATGAGAAAAGTGAGAATGTCTTTTCTTCCGAACCTTCATTTGTGAGTACAACCTGCTGAACTTCTCCTGCATAGTTCTGCGGAACAAAGAAAGTAACCTCAGCCTTCAGGTTATTTTTCTTACCTGTGATAATGGTATAGCCCATACCGTGACGGCATTCATATGAATCAAGCTCTGTCTTTACAGGTGACCAGCCTGGATTCCAGATTGTGCCGTTTTCGTTGATATAGAAATAACGACCGCCCATGTCGATAGGCACGTTGTTGTAGCGGTAACGGGTGATTCTTCTGAGACGTGCGTCCTTATAGAATGAATAACCGCCTGCTGTGTTTGAAATCAGTGAGAAAAACTCCTGAGTACCGAGATAGTTAATCCACGGATAAGGTGTCTTGGGTGAATTGATGACATATTCTTTGTTAGCGTCGTCAAAAAATCCGAACTTCTGCATAATTTTACTCCTTTTTTATTACATTGTGAACGATATTTCAGTTCCGAAAAAGCGGGGCTACCGCATTTTCTAACATTATATCATACTTTTCATTTTATTAAAATAGATTAGT
>CAMWGS010000002.1 GCA_947173865.1 uncultured Ruminococcus sp. | reverse complement strand
GTATAAAGATGATAATGCAATGCTAAAAAACTGGATTTCTGATGAAAAAATACAGTCACTATATTCCGAACCTGTATACTCTACTAAAGAAGAAGTAAAAGAACTGCTTGATAAGTATATTGGTTCCTATGAAAAGAACGACTACTATCGTTGGGCTATTATTGAAAAAGAATCAGGCGAATGCATAGGTCAAATAGCCTTTTTCCTTGTAGACAGCAAGAATCATTTTGCAGAAATCGAGTATTGTATTGGTTCTGAATTTCAGTGTCGAGGTTACGCTACTGAGGCAACAAAAGCTGTTATTACCTATGGTTTTGATATAATAAAACTTCACAAGATTCAGATATGCACCAAAACAATTAATGCACCTTCAAAACGTGTTATAGAAAAGTGTGGATTTACATATGAGGGAACTTTACGTGATTTCTTCTTTATGAATGGCGAGTATGTAGGCAGACTTTATTTCTCTATGCTGATAAATGAATATAAACAAAAATTCTAATTTATGTGAATAAACAAATAATTAAAATAAGTCCGAAAGCAGTTGGAAAACTACTTTCGGGCATTACTTCTATATGAGTATCACTCTTAAAACTGCGGTTTATTTTTTCATTAATAATTCAAACGCACGTCTTGCAGACGGTCTTTCTTTCTTTTTGCTTCCTGCAATCCAGAAGCATATCAATAAAATTACCAGTGGTGCAGAAATTGCGGGAACTGCTAAAATCGGGTCTACCTGTACGGCGTCCGCAACAACTTTAGCGTCATAGTGATACGTTGTTTCGATACGATGTGAACGCAGAAGCAGTCGGTGTGTATTGATACCATAAGGCGTACACGTCATAAGCGTAACATAATCACCGTCGGGAATAATAGCAAGCTTGTCTACTTCTTCGGGCTTTACAATCAGAATATCTTCTATCTCATAAGTCAGGACTTCACCCAATACCGTTATCGTGAAAGTATCACCGACTACAAGCTGGTCGAGGTCGGTAAAAAGCTTGGCGGACGGCAGTCCACGGTGTGCCGAGATTACGGCGTGTGTATTATTACCGCCTACGGGCAGGGACGAGCCTTGCAGATGTCCTGCCGCTATGTTGAGAACTTCTTCACTTGTGCCGTGATAAATCGGCAGTTCTATTTTTATGAACGGAATTGAAATATAACCTATAACACCCGTTCCTGAGATATTCAGAATATCTTCATAGCCTGAAATCTGGTCATAATTCGTAAAAGGTGCAAACAACCCCGCAAGCTTTTCATTATATTCACGAGCCTCATTGAGAAGCCTTTCGGTTTCGCCGTCGTCCATTTCGGCAATAACATCATTATATCTTGCAACAGCTGCACGCTGTTCTCTTGTATTCCACCAGTCGCTTATGGTCGGGTAGAGCATTACGGAGAGTCCCACCAGTAACATAATTATTAATACAATTGTAGAAATAACATTTGATTTTTTCCTCATGGAACCCTCCCTAACGACTGTCGGCAGATTGCTCCGCCGACAGTAATATAAGGTTAAACAAGATTAGTTTTTTGCCTGAATGATTAGTTTTCGCTTCTGCCCATTCTCTTCTTTGTGATAAGGAATACTCCTGCTACTGCTACCATAGCACCACCGCCGAGGTAGAATAATTTTGTACCCATGCCACCGGTTGAAGGAAGTTCAGCACCTGATGTATTGATGAAATTTGCCTCAATCTTACCCTCTTTAATATCAGATGTCATTCTATTTCCATCATCATCATCAGCCTGTAAGTTAATGAAACCGTCGTCAAGGGCACCTTCTGTTGCAGCACCAGTTAATGATGTTAATTTAAGAATTTCTGGGTCATTAGTGTGTTCAGCAGAGATTGTGAAATATACAGGCTTTGTTGCTATTTTATAATTATCAGGAGCCTTTGTTTCAACTAAGATATAGTCACCGTCGTCAAGACCCTTAAATTCAAAAGAATCCTTGTCAATGTCTGTTATTTTTGATACTACATAGTAAGTAACTGCACTTTCACCCTCTCCAACTACAAATTCCTCCTTATCTTCAGGAGCAACTGCATATCTCTTAGCCAGTGTGAAGTTAGCACCTTTAAGTGATGTACCCTGCGGATTAACCTTATTAATTACAGTCTGATATGTAAATACTACAGTTGTATCAACAGGAGAATCCTTTGGATGCTCTTTTTCCTCGTCAGGAGTATCCTCCTCATCAGGAGTACCATTCCAGTTAGGATTTGTTGTATATGAGAGATAAGCATCATTCCAGTTACCTGCTGAACCAATTACAGCGTTAACATTTAATGTTGCTGAATATTCAACTATAACAGCTGCATCGGCAGGAGTTGTTTCTGGAGCATAATCATTCTTAAGGTTATTAATTGTAACATCAAAGTCATAATCAGTAACACTTGAATCTGATTTACTATATTTTGCAGTAACGTCTACATCGCCATCATCAAATTTACCATTTCCGTTAGCGTCAACATAAATCTTGTCAATCTGCTTGAAAGTGAATACTTCAACTGATTCTTCGCCTGAATTTACATTTCTGAAATTATCGTGGAAAGTAAGTTTATATGCTTTATAATCAGCATATGTTGAAGGAAGAGTAGCTTTCAGCTGGAAAGGAACATCATCACCGATATCATAGTCAGCACTGTCCTGCCAACCAGTAGTTTCACCTGTAGTATCATTTGTATCCCTAAGCTTCTTCTGGAATGACGGAGCAGATGACTTGACAGTTACTGCTGCACCTGCACTTGCATCATAAACACCGAGAAGATATGCTGTCATACCTGTATATTCGTCATTCTCTTCCATATCCACGCCTGTTTCTGCAATTACATAGTAACCATCAGAATTAAGTGTAATACCCTCTTCACCACCACCGGTTGCTGTTGCATTAACATTATTCTCATTGAATACCTTTACTACAGTTTCAGCAAAAGCTTTAGCCTTAGCAGAATTAGCTTCAAAATCACCTACAACTGCTGCAAAATCTGCTACAGACGGAGCTTCTGTGTCACTGAATGATGCAAAATCTGTTTTTAAAGTATCATTTGCCTTTAATGCAACAACCAAAGCTTTCTGAACATCTTCATTAACAGACCATTCCAAATTATTTAATTCTGCACCTGTTGCTGTGTTCATACCATTGTCTGACGCAACACCATCAAAAATTTTATAAACACTATATGAATGTGTACCAGCCTGTTCACCGGTGAATGTAATTTTATTTTCTGCTGCAGAAGCAGTCATAGCCATAGGAGCGATAGAGCAAGCCGAGAGAGTGAGAGCAGCAATCATAGCCGCAAATTTTCTTGTGTTTTTCATAATCATTTCTCCTTAATAAATTTTGATTAAGATTCGGGTTTAGCAGGACTGCAGACTTTCCACAGCCCTGCACGTATGAGTTTATTTTACGGGATTTTTACGTCGTCTGATAAGAATTCCGGCGGCTGAAGCAAACATGACTACCATGCCTGTCAGATAATACCATTTAACCCCCTTTCCGCCGGTTGAGGGCATTTCTACGGAAGATGACTCGTTCTTTGTGTTCTTAATTGTTATTTCGCCACTTCCGAGCTGTGTAGCATCTATGCAATACTCTGTATTGTCATTGGAATCATCGAAATAGTAGCTTGCGGTATAGCCTGATACTGTTTCTTCAACTGCCCAGTAGTAGTATTTACTTCCGTCAGGAGCATACACGTCGAGATTATCAAGAATAGCTGTCCAGTTTCCACCAGTGCTTGCACTAAGTTTAACACAACCATAGTAGTATGGGGCTTCACTTCCTGCTTCTGCCTGAATTGCAGGACTACTTGCCATTCGCATTGCAGAACGCATTGAATATGACTGAGTAGATGCACTACCATAGTATATATACACTGTACCGTTTGCATTATTCTCAACATCACTTATTCCTACATTGGAAGGTTGCCAAACATCTTTAAATGTAATTGTAGCATTTCCAGCAGATTTATCAATTTCAACATTAATATTTTCAAACTTATAGCCACCATTACTGTCTAATCCAAAACTATCAGCTGAACCAGAATAACCAACTTTTACATAGTTATTGTCATCAAATTTTATAGTTGCATAAGGCCAAGAACTAGAATTAGAACTATCAAGATGTAAAACTACTGAACTAATATGCTGGGATTTATCATATGTAATATCTCCAGTGCTATTAAAGCTCTTTTCTACAAATTCCAATTTTTCTACTACATTAATTGTAATATCAGCTGTCTCGCCTGAATTATTAGTTGCTCTAATAGTAGCTATACCATCTTTGCCAGTATTAGCAGTTACTGTATTTCCGCTAATACTGATAAGGTCTCCGCCAGATGTAATATCATATTTGGTAACACTCTGATTTGGTTTTAACTCTACAGACTGACCATAAACAAGTTTAGTATTTGCTGGAGAAACAGTAAACCTCTCTAAAACTGTTACTGTAAATTCATGATAATCATAACTTGTTTTATCTTGGAAAATAACCGTTTCTGTACCTGCTTGAATAGCTTTTATGGTAATAGTTCCATTTGTAGTATCAACACTTTTTTCTATTATTGATTGACTATCATATGAACCATTTATACCTAAACTTGATGTTAAAGTAACAGTATCTCCAACACGAAGTGTAACGACAACATCGCCCTGTGCAATATCACCATTTTTAACAGTTATTGTCTTAGTTGCCACTGTGCCGTCATTACGAGTAGCTGTAATAGTAACTTCACCTGTACTAACACCAGTTACTTTACCATTTTGGTCTACAGTTGCTATACTATCATTAGAAGATGACCATGCAAATGTACCATAATTTTTGTCAATTCCTAAATTAATTTCATTACCCATTGTCACTTCACTATCACCAGTAATACTAAAATTACTTGGAAGCATAACTGTAATTGTCCGAGTTATTGATACATCTCCGACTGTTGCAGTAATATCTGCCGTACCAAACTTATGTGCTGTAATTGTTTTACCATTTACAGAAATAACGCTTTCATCACTACTGCTGAATGTTGCATCATCAGTACTATTGTTATTTAACTTAACTGACAATGTTCCAGTTGTTCCTGCTTCAATTTTGAAATCAGTAGCACCATTAAGGAGCATTTCCAATGCTGATACAGTTACATTTATCGTTGCTGTCTCGCCTGATTCGTCCTTAACTGTAATAGTAGCTGTACCCTGTTTTTCACCTGTTATGTTAATTGTTTTTCCGTCAGCATTTGCTGTTATCACATCATTCGGCTCAACAGATATAATTGATATATCCTTGTTAGCAGTTACAGATTCTCTCTTATTTACTCCGACTGAAACATTTTCAGGCACTTTAAGCATCTGTGGTAATGCTTCACCGTTCGGAACATCATTCGGATTTGTGGAACGATAAACATTAATCCTAACTGTCTCACCTGTATGGTCAACTGTTTCTGAGTCAGACCATATCTTCTTGAATTTCAGTGAAATTGTTCTTGTGTTTTTAACATGAAGTGTACCTGAAGTTCTACCATTGCTTTCATCAGCGGGATATGAAACAGTATAACCGTCCATATCTAATTCAACAACTTTGTAATAATACGTATTACCGAAATTATCCTTAGCCGGAAGATTATCACAGGTATATGTCCATACATCTTCTGTGCCACTATGCTGTGAATCAACATCTGCATACCATTCCCAGCTATCTTCAATATCCGGCGTTGCAGTTCTCCAGAGTTCAAGCTTGATTTTTGCTCTCTCTGAAGCATCAGTAATTGCATTATCACCATTCCATGTTTTTTCAACGGAAACTGATGTTGTCGGAACAGGTAATTTTGTATTCTTTATGGTAACAGGTGTCTGACTTTCTGCTTTCTGTCCGTTATTTTCATAAGATGCAATCCATTCATCAGTAACATCTTCACCGTTGAGTGTGACTTTTGTTTCTGTAACATAATACTCACTATCGTCATCAACATCAACCACTGCTGTCCAGTTATTATCGCTGTTAAGTGTTACAATCTTTGAATTTGTTGTGTCACTTATAGTATATGAAGAATTAATAGCCTCAGCAAAAGCTTGTGCCATTTTATCAACACCGTTTGTATTAAGATGACAACCATCATAAAGGTCAGTATCTTTATTTATGACGGCATTAACATCAACAAAATACGCATCATATCCTGCATTCTTTAATTCAGTTACAACACTTTTAACATAACTATTATACTCTGCAACTACATTATTTATTTGATGTTCAATTTCCTGATTAGTACCTTTAAATCCATGGTACTCCATACTAGTCCATTCACTCCAAGTTGGCATCACACTAGAAGCACTAGTATAATTAAAATCTGGAACATTTGCTAAAAACAGTTTTCTAGGTATATAACCATCACTTTCTGGATTGCCTAATAATGTTGCAATTTTTGCTTTTAAATCAGCATCACTTGAACTTGAACCATATCCAGTATTCTTTATAATATTATTTGTACCAAGCATTATACAAACTACATTATCACGTTCATTCAACGTTTTACCATTTAAGTAGAAAATTTTCGCTCCTCCTTGACTGGTATTAGTTGAATCACTACTGTTCCAACCAAAAGAAGAAACTGTAAACGAACCATAAGCAGAACTTTTCAATAATTTTCCCAAATATGCATCAGAAGCATATGTTGCACCTGATTCATTATAACCATTTCCAGCTGTAATAGAATCACCAAATGTGTGTATAACCATTGGATTTGGCTTATTGGTATTCACTTTTTTAGAAACTGTCAATTCAATTCCTAATCCATTTAATGCTTCGTTTTTAGTTACACTGCCGTCTGCTTCATCAATAAATTCATTCGGAATAAGTTCATTCTCTACATCATACCATTCTTTCTGAACCTTGATAGCACGACGTGTATTCTTTACAGTAAATGTTGTTTTAGCACCGTTGGTTGTAGCGGTATAGGACGCTGTGTACTTATCAGCTAAATCCACATCAGTTCCGGCTTTTACATTATTCATGGTTTCAAGTACATAGTAAAAATATTCATTTACGTCATATTCTTTATCGTCCATCGGCAGACCAGTCCATGTATACGACCAGCCATTAGTGGAATCCAAGTCAACAGTATACTTAACATCTGCTGTATCTGTCATCTTAACAGCACCTGCATCATTAATCTTCTGCTGTATTGCAGACTGATTAAGTCCCGTTAAACCTGTTATTTCCTTAGTTGACCGATAAAGTGAAACTTCAATTGAATCATTTTTATGTACGTCTGCACCGTCACTCCAAACTTTATCTACTGTTACAGACTTACTTGTAGATTTTTTACTCTTGTTGGTTACTGTAATTTCACCTGAATTTGAGTTAAGATTAAAGACACAACTGATAGTATAATCATCAGCATTAATGTCTGTTTCCTCTGCTCTGAAACTCTTATACTGGCTCAGGTTAATGGTAGTTCCATCTTCCTTTTCAAGCCTGTCAGTAATATTTGCTTCCCAAGCATTACCACTTAATTCAATATTTTCAAAAAGAAGTATCTCCTCATTAGTATCTTTATCTGTACCATAAATTGATACATGAATACTAACTGGCACCCCTTTTGTCAAAGGCTGGTTGTTTGAATCTTTCCATGCTTTTTTCAAAACAAGATTCTTTGTGTTCTTAATCTGAACAACTGCGGAAGGAGTACCGTTACTTGAAGCAACATTTGCAGCATTTCCGACATAAATCGGATAATAAGCACCCTTATTTTCATCATGCTTATAAGCTCCGTCACTTTCATCAAGCTTATAAGTTACACCCTCTATTGTATAAGCAGTTTCCTTAATGTAATAGTAAATCGGCTTACCGTCTTTACCATTCGGTAAATCTGTCCATACACTTTCCTTGATTTTTTCAGCATTAAATTCACTCATTTTCAGAGTTTTTTCTGCGTTAAATTCAGTATCCATAATACCAAGGTCAGTAGCAGTTGCAAATTCTGCATCATCAGGAATTTTTGAAGTATTCTTTGTATAAGACCAGTATAATTGTACTGTTATCGAATCATCAGAATTTTTACTGTCATTCCATTCCTTGCCTACTCCGATATTGATTAACTGATTATTCGGAATCTCAACATCTTCACCCTGCTTAACCTGAATTACATCTTTAGCTTCAATGCCGTCAGGATAAGAACTTAACACACTATTATAAACAAAATAATGAGTATTAACATAATTTTTAAGAAATGCGTCATAATCTTTACCGTTGCTCAATGATGTCGTTTTGTTATTCAGATAATTTACTATTAATTGTCTAAATTCAGCATCAGATAATTCAAGATTCGAGCCTTCATAACCGTCCGGAACTTTTACCTCAATCAGTTTATAAAGAGCGTTCTGAGAAAGATTAACTTCAATCTGATACTCTGTCTGTACATCAATCATTGCCGCATTATCCGGTACATATGAACCGCTGTACTCTTCACTCCACTCAGTTATTTTAGCTTCTCTACTACTTCCAACATTTGGCTTTTCAATCTGTGTTGCATATTTCCATTTGTCTGTTGACTGATTATACTGTGCAATAAAGAAATTTGCCTTCAAATTATTAATACTTGTGTTTCCTGTATTAACTTTTATAATCTTAGGAAGTTTATTTGTATAAGAAGTAGCATTTGATGTGAAAAATTCGTATTCATCTTCTGTAAAATTAGCAGTATCGGATACGCTGTCAGACTTTAACGAAACCGTATTTTTAAAACTGATTTTATCATTACCAGGCGGAACTAAACCAGGTACCATAGTAATACGTTTTCCCTTTTCCTTGATATCACTCTTACAACCATTTTTTACTGAAGGAGTATTAGCATTTGCAATCATTTTATAAGTATAATCAATTACAAGATGCTTTTCATCAGGAACAGTAAGTTTCATAAGTGCTGTACCGCCTTCAACAGACGCACTGTTATCGAACTTAAGTACATATTCTGATTTATTCAAAGCTGTTTTATTTCCGTTTGCGTCCACTTCTGAAATTGTTATTTTATTCATCAGAATATCAACTAATTTATCACTATATTCCCAGTAACCGCCATTTTTATCATTATCAAAATAGCCTGTTGTTTTAAAAATATCTTCAATATCAATTGTATCGCCGTTTGAAAGATTTTTACCTTCGGGATTTACATCAATTGAGAAATTATAATATCCGGACAAAGATTTGACTAAATTTCCATTTTTATCTTCCTCATACTCTGTTCCGTCTTTTGCGATAAGCCCCGTAGGAATATTATTTACAATAGTGAGAGAACCCTCTGTATTACCAGTATTATAACCGTTATCATCATAGGTATAGGCAGTATTTGTAATTGTATAAGTACCACGTTTAAGCTTAGCATCTAAATCAGTGCATTTTATTTTAATTGCATAATAAATTTCAGCTACGTTATATGCTTCAAACTTATTAAAATAAACATCATTATTTGTTGTATCATAATAATACCACAAATTTTTAGAACAAGAATTACTACTCTGATTATTTTGATTCTCCCACCTATATACTGTAAATAAATCATTCAAATCATCAATCGGTTGACCAAAACAACCAATATTAGACTCTATCCAACCTGCTGACGGATGTACAAAATATGAAGATTCATCTTCATCAATATAAGCTGAATTTTTCCAATAATTCAAAGTGGATTCTGCATCTTTTGCATCTGCATAACCCCAATGATTTGGATAGTTTGTTGTTTTATCAGCAGGCTTAGCACCAAGAAATTCTACATTGGTACACAATTCAAAACCATCAGGCAAAGTATCTTTAATTGTTGGTAACTTATCTCCACTACCCCAATCTTTAAGGTCATAGCGAATAGACCAGTTAAAGATATAATAATCTCCGTGTTTGAACTGCTTTAAATCTTCAATATCAATAGAAGAAGGAAGTTCGATACCATTATCATCTAATAAATGCTTTGTAATTCCTACATCTTTCTTAAAAGTATTTGTAATTATAGAAAGTGTATTGTTATAAGTGTTATCAGTATTATATGTGGAACTGCTATATGTTACTTTATAACTTCCGTCTTCTGCCTTAAAAGATGCTCCTTCTGCCAATGGCTCTCCGTCATCTCCTAATTCTACAAAACGATACTGACAGTTTCTCTGCTCATATCTTACTTTTGTTTCGCCGTTTTCAGTAACTTCACTTTTTACCAAAGTGCTTTTTGGAAGATTTGTAATTTCATCTCCAGTCCATGTATTGCTATCATTTGGTTCTGCATTGCTTGATGTTAACATACGCTCAACAAATTTACCGTCGGAATCCTTATAATCTTCCCATTCTGAACTGCTGTCCAGTTTCCACTGTAACCTTAAATTTACATCTTTTCTGTTGCTTGTAAAATCATTATCATCTGCCCACTTCTTCTGTGGTTTAACAGATGTTTCTCCATATGGTACAAATCTGTTCCTAATAGCAACTTCACCACTGCTGTTTGCATGAGTAGTTTCTATTGTCCAGTAGCCGTCACCACTTGTAATAAAATCTCTTGTACCCGAAGACAGTTTAACCGTTTTACCATTAAATGTATATTCGGTTTCTACTACCTTATAATCATACTTAGTGATTGTTACATTACCGGTAGTATCAGTACTAATTTCCTGAGTAGGACAATTTGTTGAAAATTGATGAGTTGTTAAATTATCATAAGGAGATTTCATGGTATATGATTCAAGAGTCTCCCAGACACCTGAATTATCGGTCCGACGTTGTAATTCAAAAGTTATTGATGAAGGACGATGTTCTGAATAATCAACACTATAAATTTTATCATCCCAAGTCTTTTGGACGCTGAACCTCTGGTCTTTTGTTTCACTGAGTTTATTTACAATTTCAGGATTTGAATCTGATGTAACTGTAATATGATTGTTTGTTACTTCAAAATAACAGTCATCAACTATATTTCTGTCTTTTATATCCTTGTCGTCATATTTAGTTTCCACAATTTTGTATTCATACTTAACTAACTTGCCGTCTGTTATTTCAGCAGAAGGAAGATTTTTATATTTTTCCTTATCAGTATCAGAAAACTGCCAGTTACCGCTTTTTGTCAGCGTACTTGTGACAATGGTTTTCCATTCACTCCAAGTATTATCTGATTCAGTTCTTCTCTGTAACTCAATAGTTATGGAATCTACAGGAATTCTACCATTATCAGTAATTTCATTGTTTGAATTGTCTATCCATTTCTTAGCAGGAGTAATATTGATATTTTTATAAGCTCTGTTTGTAACGCTAACACAACTATTATCATAGTTGATTCCATGTTTATCATCGGTATATGTTACTGAATAAAGTTTACCATCTTTCGCGAAATATCCATTATTTTCAAAATACTCATTACTATCCGGATTCTTTTCTAACACCCTGTAGTAATAATAAGTTTCAATTGTTTCGCCATTCTCTTTGGTTTCAGTTGTTTTCCTTGGTAAATTACTTAACCACGTTTTAAAATTCTGATTACTATCAAGTTCAATTGTATAAATATTGCTACTATTATAATTTGCATCTGTTTCAAAAATGTAATCTTCACCTGAACCATGGACATCTTTCCAGTAATATGGTGCTTCATATGTACCTGTTCTGTACTGTAACTTAAATGTAACGGGAATCTTATCATTTTCATCATAAGTAGAGTCCCATTTCTTTTCTACATTCAAGCCCATTGAGTCAGTACTAATCGGATTATTACGTGTAATGGAATGACCCAGTCCTGGTTCTGCGGTAGCTCCATTGAAGCCTGCACCGTTTTTAAACTGATACGTAGTATAGTCCGAACCTAACTCAGCTATGGTATTATAAGTAATATCCACATAATTATAGGTATTTGACGAATCAAAGTTATCACTGAACTTAATTTCAAAGCTTTTACCGTCAGACGCAACATCAATTGTATAGTCTGTACCTTCTGTCAAAGTAACTTCACTACCATACTGTGTTGACTTGGCTTTCAAAATAAAGTTTGCACTGTCCTTATTAATATTATGTGTTGCACCGTCTCCAACAACTGAAAGTGTATCAGTATAAGTTTTGCCTGCAAATTTACCGTCTGATGTAATACTTGCCTTCCAGCCTATTTCTCTTATGACTTTACCACTGCTGGTTACTGACTGATTTGTATTTCCGGTTGCATTTTTAGAAACTGAGTTTCTTGCTGTAATATTTGTTACTACTGCTGTAACCGTTGATGTACGATGATTATCATCAATATCATTAGAAACTGCTGTTGTCTGTGTTCCCTCAGGAAGGGTTACAGGAGTTTTATACTTGATTGTAACAGTTCCTGTAACATTGCTGTTATCTTTGAATTTTAACTTACCATTATTTACCTCAACCTTATCGCTTCCGCAACTGATTTCTGTAAACTTACTTAAATCATTCGGGAACTGACTATCTGTAAGTTCATATCCGTTAAGATAGTAGTTGTTTTCGGGAGTAATTGTAATTGTCCACTCAACTTCATGTGTATCAGGCTTATATTCGCCCCATTTATTTAATTCAACTAACTCTGACTTTTGTTTATATGTAACATTTACATTTTCTTGTTTGTCTTTCGTATCATCGCCTTTTTTTACATAAACACTATTACGGTTATCACCCTCTGTAGCTGTTGTTTCATATTCAATTCTTGCAACATTTCCATCTATATTCTGGAGAGTTAAAGTATTTCCGCTTACATTAACATCAGCATCATTAACTTTTACTGTACTTAATCCGCTAAATGCCTCATCAACTATCTGATAACCATTTAAAGATTCTCCATAATTACTTGTTACTGTAATTGTCCATTTAATTTTGCCGTTATTATAATCAGGAGTACCGCTTTTTGAAACTTCTACAGGCTTTTTATCAAGGTAAACACTGCCATTTTTGTGGCTCTCATACGTAACATCATCAGTTTTGGTAAGTGTAGCTGTATTGTTTATTGTATATCCCTGGTTATGATTTCCTATAGGAGTCTTATAAGTAATTGTTATATATTCCTGATTCTTTGTGTTGCTATTAAATGTTATCTTATTACTTCCTTCATCATGATTTCCTACATTATCAGGACTGTATTTGACTTCTGTTGCATCTGCAAGCATTTCGTCTGTTAAAACATAACTACTTAAATCATCCTTATATGTATTGAGAATTATAACTTGCCATGTAATTGTACCGTCTGCCGGATTTGTTAAAGAACCACTTTTGTTACTAACTTCAGGATGTCTGCTTGAAAATTTAACACTTACCTCTTCTCCGGCAACATAAAATTTCTGCTCTCCGTTTCCGTTTTCATCACGACTCAAGTTACCCTCAAAATTAAGAGTACCTCCTAATAAACGAGTATCTTCAGTATTACTTCCACTATAAATCCAATCTATGTAATCTTGATTGAATTCTATTAAAATATATCCTTCCTTAAATGTATAAGTTCCTGATCTATTGGCATTATCTGGATAATTATCATCTGTTACACTACCAGTTGTGCCTATAGGATAGTTAGGAAAATTAAGATTATTTGTTTCTACAATCATATACCTGTTACTACCCTCAGACGGAGGAAATTTATCACTAACATCGCTGAATCTATATTCCAAATTAAATGAAATATCAAGTTTATCGCCTGTCACTTCTCCAAACTTTTCATTTGGAGTACCATTAATAACACCATTTTGCTTTACAGCAGAATAGATTGATTCTGCAATTTTATCATCAACATTAATGTATAATTCAAAAGTATCAGCCTGAGTTACATTTACAGCACCAGGATATTCACTTTCAGCTGACAAGGTCATAATACCATCATTATAATCAGGTAAATCAGCTTTTGGTGATTCGCTTTCGGTCATGCTTATAGCCGGCATAATAAGACTCAGCGGCACAGCAAATGACACCAAAATGGACAGAGCAAGCACTGCCGCAAGATATTTTTTATGTTTCTGATGATTTGTAATATATTTCTGAATTATAGATTGAAATCTCTTCAATGAAGCTCCCTCCTCTAAAATTTATTATCAATTATTACATAAAATTCAAAAATCATACCATACCAATAACTTTCCATGGCCAAAGTCTTAAAATAACTTTGCCTATAACGTACTCGTCGGCGATACATCCAACAGTAGTTGAACGGCTGTCAACAGAAACTGAACGGTGGTCACCCATTACAAATATTCTGTTATCGGGAACCTGATAAGGCAATTCAATATCACATATTCCCAAAGCTTTTTCGTTCACGTAAGGTTCATCAAGTTCTTCACCATTTAAATAAACAGTGCCGTCCTCTTTGATGTCTATTACATCGCCTGCTGTTCCTATAACTCTTTTCAGGAGAATTTTATTATTGTAGTAGAACGCCACAATATCGCCTGCTTTAAAGTTACTTCTCTTGGAACATACAACAAGTTCGTCATTCTGCATTGTTGGTGCCATGCTTGAACCTGTAACTCGCAGAATAGGCAACAAAAGCATTGAAATCAGTACCGCAACTGCCGCAACCACAAGAAGCGACGAAACCGTACTTCTTAATATTTTTGAAAAATCCTTGTGATATTTTATGCGTTTCAGTTCTGATTCAAACTGTTCTGCTGTCGGAAGATTTTCCTTTGAAAAATTCAATGGAGTTCTGCTCATACATCGGACTCCTTTTTACTTTCTTCCGGACAGACTGCCTGAAAAATCTTTTCAAGTATTTCACGGTTTGCTTCTGAATTTTCAAGCTGTCTTTTCAGACTTTCATTTTCCTCCTGAAGTTCATCAAGTTCTTTACGCATATATAAAAGCAAATCAAGCAGTTCAGGACGCTTAAGCTTATGCAGTTCCTTATCAGTCATACACTCGCTCCTTTTAAGGAAAATTATTATTCATCTGATTTTTTTCTTGTTCTTATTGTAAGTCCTGCCGCAATAAGAATCACTCCACCGATTGAAAGCGGTACAACAGGCCACCAGAGCTGTCCTGTCTGAGGAAGTTTTCCGCCACTGTTATTGTTAGACGAGGCAGATGTTGTCTTTCCTCCCGATTGCTGTGAAGTGGTTGTATTAGTTCTTGTAACCGAACCGTCTCCCACAGGACCTGAAATTGTAGTTTCCGTTGTTGTATCAGTTCTTGTTGCCGAACCGTCGCCAATCGGACCGGAAACAGTTGTTGTCATTGTTGTTACCGTATCATTTGAAACTACATTAGTTGTTGTTGTTGTGGTAGTTGTTGTAGTTGTATCGGTATTTTCAAAATAAGAATTTTCAATGAGATAATGTGATTCGTCATTGACATCATAAACCACTTTCATTTCATAATTGGCAGGAATCTCTCTTTCCATTACAACCCATGTAGAAATACCTTCGTCATCAACCCATCTGTATCTCCAGTTATTTGAATCATCAAGAACAACCGAATCATAAAATTCTTCATCTTTATAAAGGTCAACAATAACTGATGCAGGACGTTCATTAATTCTGTCCTCATCATTCAGCCATACTTTTCTTACTGTATAAGATTTCGGAGTTTGATTCATTACCTGATATGAAAACTTGGGATATGCATCATATCTGAGATTCTCATCATCTTCTTTTATTTCGACAAGAGATGTGGTAGGTACATAATAATAGCTGTCGATTTTAAGCATTTTTCCTGACAAAAGATAAAGACCTGCGTCAAGACCCGAAAACGTAACTTCTCCGTTCTGGTCTGTTGTACCTTCCCTCAGCGGAGGGATTTTATTTGCAACTGCATAAGCCTGAAACGACTGAGCAGCCTCAGTTACTCTTTCAGCACTCAGATTACGCATATTAATCTGAATTGCCGCAAAATCGCCTGTCTGTATAAAATTCTGTGCTATGTTACGCCGTTCACCTACTTTATACAGTTTCCATTGCATACCTGCAAGAATAACATCATCGCTGACGCATACCAACGTAAGAGATTTGTTTTCATCTTCTGCATGAATTTTCTGTGTCGGCACAATCAATGAAAGAAGTGACAGAACAGTAATTATACAGATAATAATATTGAGTAATCTGGATTTTTTTAAAAGCATAAAATTATCAGCCTGCCTTTCTTTATACTTTTTTAATTATGGCAAGTTTAAGTGAAAATGCAACAATTAATCATCTCAGTGTTATAATTATATCACCATTATGCACAAATGTCAATAACTGAGAAAAAATTATTGTAATTTTGTAGGTATTTACAATTACAGAGAGTATATTTTATGCATTTCGATAAAAATCAATACTTTAAAGCCATGACAAAGTTTCAATTAAAAGCTTTATACGTAAAATTATTTAAGTACTGATATAGCATCTGATATATTCTTTTCCATAGCTTCCCTGCCATACTTGTCAACCTGAGCCTTGTTCTTTTCACCGTGAGTAAGACAACCCGCTCCGCCAATACAGCCACCGTTGCAAGCCATTCCCTCAATAAAATTAGCCTTTAGTACATTACGCTTTGCTTTCATGAGAGCAGCCCTGCATTCTTCTATTCCGTCACATATACAGGCTTCAAGTGTAAAGTCCTCAATATCGTTTTCTTTCAGACCCTGCTCAACAGCCGCAGAAAGTCCGCCGCTCCTTGCAAATATTCTTCCGTAATATGAAGCATTATTCAGGACATCTTCTTCAAGTGTGGTTATATCAATATCCCTGCTGTCAAACAAAGCCTGAAGTTCTTCAAAAGTCATGGCTGAATCAACATACGGTTTTACCGTTTCAAGCTGAACTTCCGACTTTTTGGCAGTACACGGACCTATAAACACAACTTTTGCATTTTCGTGGCTTTCCTTTATATACTTCGCAATGGAAGCCATAGGTGAAAGATTATGCGAAATATGTTCCGCCATTTCGGGAAAAGCAAATTTTACATATTGTACAAAAGCAGGACAGCATGAACTTGTAAGGAAACCTTTTTCAGCAAGTTCACGTGATTCAGCGTCCGCAACCATATCAGCACCGAGTGCCGCTTCCACTACAGTATGGAAACCGAGTTTTTTGAGTCCGCTTATTACCTGTCCGAGTTTTGCATATGAAAACTGGCTTGAAATGGACGGGGCAACAACCGCATATACCTTGAAATTCTTTCCGTCGTCGCTTTTTTTAAGCATATCAATTACATCAAGGATATATGATTTGTCCATAATAGCACCGAACGGACACTGATAAACACAAGCTCCACATTCTATGCATTTGTCATTATCAATTGAAGCCGCATTCTCATCATTAATATATATGGCTTTTATCTTGCACGCATTCTGACACGGGCGTTTTCTATTCACAATTGCCGAATAAGGACAAACAGACGCACATTTTCCGCACTCAACACATTTTTCCTTATCAATATGCCCCGTGTGATTGTGGTCATATGTAATTGCACCTCTCGGACATACTTCTTCACAGCGGTGTGCAAGACAGCCCCTGCATGAATCGGTTATTTCATACCCTGCCGCAGGACATTCATCACAGGCAATGTCAATGACCTCAATTATATTCGGGTTTTCCTTGTCACCGCCTATAGCAAGCTTCACCATTTCCCCTAAAATAGCCCTTTCCTTATAAACACAGCAACGCATTGTAGGTGTTTTTCCCGGAACTATAATTTTAGGAATACTCATAAGGTTTTCAAGAAGTGTGTCATTCCACGCCTGTTTTGCAACCTCTCTCAGTACTTTATATTTAAGATACTGTACTTTTGTATCAAATTTTCTCATATGTCACCTCAAAAATAACTAACCTTTATTCTTTTGCCCATTTTTTTCAGACATTCTGAAAGTTCCTGAACAAGATTCATCTTTATACTGAAATTTATGGGCAGATTCGGATTCTGATGTGCAGGGTTCACCGCCCTTCCGACATAGAAATTTATATCAGTTGCTTCCTCAAAAAGCATACGGCTTATCTGTGCAGCACCGTTTTCCTGAAAACTCCACTCCTCATAGAGTTTATTTTCATTCACATAGTCAACCGCATATTCAAGAACCTTGCTTACTGTAATAACACCCTCTGTAACAAGGTCAACACCCTCTATTTCAGCAGTCGGGGGAACGTCGCTACGCTCAAATTTAAGGCTTGCCCTTATAGGTTTGCCGAGCCACTTTCCCGCAATAGTAGCCGTAGTGCCTCCGCAGATTATATGCTTGCCAGCCTTTGAAAAGAACAGACTCATCATTCTTCCGCAGTCGTCACGGTTTGAGGGAGGACCAAACAGGATGTTCATAGGTTCTCTTTTACGGATTTTCACAACACAAGCCGTTGCATCGTCACCTGCCTTGTATCCGTAAAGTTTTTCACATTCGTCAACAATCATTGTTGAAAGAGTCTTTGCCGTGAATCCGACAGGAACAAGGCTCTCAACAAATGAAGTTATATCCTCGGTTTTCCAGCCGAAATTATATGAATTGCCGATGCCTGCATGGGGACAGCCGTCACTCATAGCAACAAATATGTCGTTTTCACGCAGTTTCATTACAGAACGATAAATTTTCTTTCCGTCTATGTTCATTTCGGTTTTCGGATAATCAGTGCTTTCAGCATCACGTATAAAAATAACCTGCGGATTGTCGTACTGGATAATTTCAGCGGTTTCGTTGTTTATAAGACGTATTATCGTAAAAGTCGAATAAGCAACACCACGCACGGAACATACAGGCAGTGTTGCCGCTATGGTCGAAACACATTCTTCAACAGGAAGTCCCTCCGCTATCATAGTTGAAATAATTTTAGAAGTAAGGGTTGAAAGAATACTTGCTTTCACACCGCTTCCGAGACCGTCAGCAAGAACTATTACAGTTGAATTTTCATTCTGTTCAACTATGTCAACATGATCACCGCAGAGCTGTTCACCGTAATGATTTATACTTTTATAACCAATATCTGCACACAAATCATTCATTTGTAATTGACTCCTTTAATTTTGACAATGCTATTTTAGTTTCAGCGGCAGTTTCTCCGAGCAGGGAAGCAATTTCCTGAACGATTCTCATTTGCCTGTCAACTACCCTGTCAGCAACTTCAACTGTCTGTCTGCTTATTGATTCCTTCTTTTCACGTTCATTTTCCTCGTCGGTGACATCACGCATAATGCAGATAAGCATATGACTTTCACGGTCAGGGACTATTGTCTGTTCAACATATCGCTGATATTCGGCAAGGTAAGTACGCTCATTATAAATTCCCCTGCCCGTACTCTGTACCTCGATAAACGAACACGGGTCAAGAATTCTTATAACCTGGTCGCCAAGAATATCGTCAGCGGAACGCAGATTCATAATGGAAAGTGCCACCTTGTTTATCTGCTGTACTTCAAGCATATCATTAAGAACAATAAGACCGTTCGGTGTATTCTTTACAATGGTATCGGAAAAACTCTCCGCCTTGTCTTTAAGGAACGGCAGACACATTGAAATTTCTGCCTTGCCCTGATATATCGCAACGGCTTTTTCACGACACGTATTATAGCCACAGCTTCCGCAGTTAAGTTCCTGCTCAGGACGGAATTTCCCCATGCGTTTCATTATTTCATTTATTTCGTATTCACTCGGAACACACGTATTTCTCTCTATATACGAGAAATTTTTTACAAGTTCGGGGATTTCGGGCTGTGCAACGTCAAAATCCTGTTTTCCCGCATACTGAGAAACAGCCATAAAGTCCTTGACGGGACTGCGGTGATATTTTTCCATAACAGGTCCGCCTATACAGCTTCCCGAACAAGCCGACATTTCAATGAAACAATTATGTATATTTCCGTTTTCAATGTCCCTGAGTGCATTTATACAGTTTTCAACTCCGTCAATCGCCATATATATGTAATCTGGATTCTTATTTGTCATAGTCTTTAAAATACCGCTTGTTGTGGGGAAAAGTCTCGCAAGGCTTTCGTCGTTTTTAACGGTTTCCTTTTTCAGTTCAATATTTTCGGAATTAAGCCATTCTGTAAGTTCCTCAAAAGTAAGAACTGCGTCAACTGTTCCGCTGTACATCTCGGCTTCGTCCTTTTTGGAAAGACACGGTCCTATAAAAACAGTCTTTGCTTCGGGAATACGTTTCTTTATATCCGCACAGTGTGCCTGCATGGGTGAAACAACTTTTGCAAGGAAAGGTAGTTCATTGGGGAAATACTTCTGTATAAGAAGATTTACAGAATGACAGCAGGACGTAATTATTATATCGTTCTTTTCTTCGTTCAGAAGTCTTTCATATTCCGTCTTGACTATTGTCGCACCTATTGCCGTTTCCTCAGCGTCATGAAAACCAAGCTTTTTTAGTGCCTCACGTAATGCTTCTATTCCCGTTCCCTCATAATTTGCTATAAAAGACGGTGCTATACTTGCGATAACGGGGTTTCCGTCCTGCAAAAGAACACGTACCTTTTCCGTGCCGTCTGCAATTTTCTTTGCGTTCTGAGGACAGACAACAAAACACTGTCCGCACAGAATACAGTCATTTCCGATAATATGAGCCTGATTCCCTGAAAAACGTATTGATTTTACGGGGCAGTGACGAATACACTTATAGCAGTTCTTACAGTTGGATTTTTTCAGAGTAAGAAAATCAGACATATATATTACCTCCGTTCTCAGCTAAAATACAAATCATATCTTTGTCATGACCTCCGTTTCAAAAAACTGTTTTACCGTTTCGGGAGATACTGAAAAGAATTCGTCGTCAACAGTTACGCATACACCTTGCTGACACTTTCCCATGCAGAAAGTGCCGGAAAGTTCAACCTTGTCACCGAGATTATTCTCCGCAACCAGTTCCTGAAGCTGTTCGACAACACTGCGTGAGCCTTTTATATGGCACGACGACCCGATACATATTGTTACTTTCATAAAAGTCTACCTCTTTTCATTTATTGATTTTTCTGCAAATTCAAGCAAAAATTTTCTTTCGTCCCCACAGCGTTTTGCCGACATAGCCGCTGCGGCTATCGGAAACCATTTCTTTACGTAATCAGGTTCAGTTCCACTTTTTTCACAGAACATTTCAATATATCTGTTTGCCGTATAACTGTCCCTGCCGAGCATGAATGTAAGGTAAGTAATGGCAGCGTCAGACGAAGCATTTCCCTGAACTGCATGAGACCAGTCTATGATATACGGTGTTCCCGACTGGGAAATTATTATATTCGACGGATTGAAATCGCCGTGAAGTAATTTATTGTGCTTCGGCATTGAGTCAATACGTGTATGGAGTGCAAATCTGTCTGTAGCGTTAAGACCGGAATTTTTAATTTTGCGGTTCATCTGGTCTCTGAGACGTTTAAGGGTCGGACAGCTTTTTGAATGTACCTTCAACTGCAAATCAACGAACAGATTCAGATATTCGTCTGTCTTGTCGGGAAATTCGTCCATAAGCTGAGAAAGGGATTTACCGATAATATACTCGGAAGTTATAGCCCATTTGCCGTCATTTTCGGAAACGTCCTTTACTCTCGGTACGCTGAGACCCGATTCTGATGCCATAGCCTGATTAAAAGCTTCATTCAGCACGTCCGCACTTGTATAATCATGATTGAATACTTTTATACACCTGTCGCCGTCACGGTATATTGTCTTTGTATTACGTACAGCTATCACTCTGTCAAAATTCATAGGAAGTCACCTCTGTTTTCAAAAAATTACGTTTATATTATACCACTTATTTTTTAATTTGTCTATACTGAAATGCACCCTTTCCATATTTTTATAACGGAAAGAGTGCATTTTTATTATAATTTGGATATTATCATATTTTTCATAAGGCAAAGGTCAAAAACATCTGTAGAACCGTCTTTGTTTATATCGCCTGCTTTCAGATTTAAAATAACAGGCTGTTTTTCATTTATAATGTACTTCTGCATGGCAACAATGTCTGCTATCCTGAATTTTCCGTCCTCGTTTACGTCACCAAGAATATCAAGAACAATCCAGCCACCGTCATCAATCATAAGGCAAAGCATTTTTATTTTATCACCAAAATAAACATCTTCGCCATAATTCAGAACAGTATCACGCACAGCGTCATGCCATGTCATATCATCATTATAAACAGATGTAATCATAAAAGGTGCGATAAAGCACAAATCATCATAATCTTCAACAGGTGTACCGTCAAGCTTGTAACCTGCTTTTATTTCAGACGGGTCACCGTTTGTCGCCTTTGAAATGAACGATGTTATAGTATCAGAAAATTTTTTAGCATCACTGTTTCTGTTGATAAGATAATCCGTACCTATACGCCAAGGTGTACGGCAACTATTATAATAGTAGTAATCATCATATTCACTTTCAAGGAAGTTCGGAGGCGACGGGATAAACTTTCCCGTTTAACTATCCTTTACAATGAAGTCGGGAAGAATTCCTGTATTATATTCGTCAACTATACTATTAATAATACGATATGTACTGTCATAGACATTCAGTCAGCGTTCATCACCTGTGACTTCCGCAAAAACCGGCATATACTGCATTATAAAATCAGACGCTCTTGTTGCCGAATAATTGACATCTCTTTCATCTGACCAGTAAGCCCAGTCACCAAGCTGTAAAACCCAGTCTGTTTTATTAACCTCGTATTCCATTATATCATTTATAATGTCAATAGCTGATTATTTATAGTCAATTCCCTCGTCACTTCCCCAGACACTGTCAACTATAAGCAAAGAATATGCTATATCCATATCGCCGTCTGTTGCGGAATCTGCTCCCGAAACAGTAACTTCAATGCCTGTATTGTCATCGGAATATTCCTCATCGCTGTACCATACATAATACTGTTTTTCGTCATCGACATATGTATCCTGTACAACATAATCTTTCTTTCCAGTAATTATAAAACTCTACCGTTTCATCTGTAAATATTCCTTTTTCACCGCCTGCCGTTGCACACATACCCGTTCATTGATGCCATGCTTACAAGAACAAAAATAAAAACCGTAGTTCTTTTTAAAATCTCCTTTTAATAATACATTTCAGGGGGAATTTACTAAAATTATTATAACATTATATATATAATATGTCAAGCAATAAAATTATTTCATAAAAAAACTAAAATCGGGTATTGACATTTTTTCATTTATATGATATTATATACTTACGGGGCATTAACGCAGCTGGGAGCGTGTCACACTGGCAGTGTGGAAGTCAGGGGTTCGAGTCCCCTATGCTCCACCATTAAAAATACAGAAAAACAGGCATATTCTTAAATATTGAAGTATGCCTGTTTTTTATTATTTATACAAAAAACTGCACCGAAATATTTCGGTGCAGTAAATTTTTGATTTCAGAAAGTTTTTATTTTACCCAATATAAAATCCTGAAGCAATAAAATATCATTTTTGTTGAATCTTCCGTCATTATTAACGTCGGCAGCAGCCAATTCAACGCTGTTATCGAAACCCTTTTTAAGTTTCTGTCTTGCAAGAACAAGGTCAAAAGAATCCGTTCTTCCGTCACCGTTGATATCGCCTGAAATATATTCAAACTCTTTAATTTCACTGTATTCACAATCATTACATATTCTTATCTGTGTAGCGTTTCCGTTGTCATGCCAGTCACTGAAATCATGTTCGGAAACGTGAACATATCCACATTCATCACAACTATGCAAATGATATGTTTCGTCTAAAAATTCAACTGTACCAAAGCTGTGAAGAGAATTGTCGTGATAGCCACAGTCATTACATATTCTGAAGTGACTTTCCGAGTTTAATGACGTAAAATCAGTGAAATTGTGTTCGGACTCAACTATCTTACCACAGTCGTCGCATACTCTTTTATGACTGTTTTCGCCCGATTCTGTCCAGTTGCTGAAACTATGTTCAATACTTTCCGTGTAACCGCATACATTACACTTTCTTGAATGACTGTCATTATCGGAAGATACCCAGTTATCATATGTATGTCTAAGAGTTTCGGTATATCCACAGTCATCACAGGTTCTTGTATGGTTCTTTTCATTTAAAACTGTCCAGTCACTAAATCTGTGTTCACTTCTTTCCGTGTAACCGCAGATTTTACATTGTCTTGACTGAATACCACCGCCCAAAGCAATCCACTCACCATATTCATGGCTGAAGGTTTCGGTATATTCACAGTCATCACATATTCTTGTGTGAACATTTTCGTCTTTAAATGTCCATTTGCCGAAACTATGTTCAATACTTTCCGTATAACCACAAATATTACATTCTCTTGAATGATTGCCATCATCGGAAATCGTCCAGTCATCGTATTCATGTTCAAAAGTTTCGGTATATCCGCAGTCGGTACAAGTTCTTATATGACTGTTTTTGTCCGAAACAGTCCATTCGCCGAATCTATGCTTACTACTTATGGAGTAACTACAGTCCGAACAGGATTTGGTATGCGTACTTTCGTCCGAGTATGTAAAACTTCCGAAATCATGAGAAATATTTTCGGTATATCCACAGCTTTCGCATATTTCAGTATGTTCAGAATTGCTGTAAGGTTCAGGTTTTCCGAATAAATGGTTTTCTGATTCTGAAATCCCACATATTTCGCAAAAGTGGGTATGTACTTCTTTATCGGCAGTCCAGTCACCGAAAGAGTGATTTTCGGATTTTACTCCACCACATATCTGACAAGTATGTGAATGTTGTTTTAGTCCGCTGTTCCAGTTGCCGAAAGAATGATTTTCTGAATTTATATCATTACAGTAATAGCAAGTCCTGATATGGACATTACCATTATCGCTCCAGCTTCCGTATGAATGAGTAAGAGAATCGGCAACAAGCGTCATATTAAAAGTATAATTTTTACCGCAGTTATATGTATAATACATTGTTGTGCTTTCGGGAATAAAAGAAGAATTTTTAACAGTCATTCCCTGAACGTCGGAAACTTTGCTTAAATCCAGACCGTTTACTGTGAACCCGTTACATATAACGTCACCAAGTTTTATTGAACAGCCGTAGCAGATAAAATTTGTAACGCTGTTATTGTGACTTATATCAAGTTTTACAACAGGATTATAACTGCAATTAAGTGTAGTAAGTTCTGTGAAAAATTCTATTCCTGTAAAGTCGGAAATTCCGAGATTTGACAAATTCATGTTATAAACCTTTGAAATCTCACTGTAAGACAATTTGCCGTCTGAATCAGAATCAAATCTTGAAACATAATTCCTGAATACACTATCGGGAAAATTAGAGCTGTTTATAAGTATGTCACTTCTTGTAAGTGCCTTGATACAGGCTGTTGAGCTGTATTTTTCAATCGTGTCATTCCAGCGACTTCTTGAGCTGGGAGTTCCCCAAGTAAAATAGGAACAGTCGCTAAGATTACTACATTCCTGAATAGCCATTCCTGCACCGATTTGGTTCAGTGTAACAACAACAGAAAATTTAGTGCCTTTGCTTACGGCAACAGGTTCATTAAAATCAATCACATGATAACCCGCATAATCAATAGTGCCTTTCTGAGTAGTAAGGAGAGTTCCGCTGACGGGATTGCCGTCCTCTACATCTGCATAAACCGATACTATATAGGGGACAGAAGCTTCATGTGTATAAAAAGCTGCTGCTGAAACAGTCTCATTTAATTCTGATGTAAAAATATTTGCCGCTGTAAAAGTTTCGTCTGAGTAATAGGGATAAGAACGTGGCTTAGCACCGTCATACTGATAAATATTATTATATGTAGATGTATCTGCTATTTCAAAAGATGTGATTCTTGAAAGTGATGTATCATAATAAGAAAGATAGAAGTATCCGTCAATGTGATTATCGTCACCCCAACTGTTTCTTATTATCCATGCACCATTGCCCGGAGGAATATCACTTTTAAAATTGCTTTTGCTGTAATTATCGTCCCATCCAACAATAGTTACCGCATGATTAGTTTCATATATATCACTATTATAATAAGCTGCATAAGGATAATACTGACCACTTATATGCTTTTCATCGTCATCGTAGTAAGAACACATCAAAGCACCTGTATTCATAAGATGCTGTTTGATTGATTCACGGTCATCTGCATCAATATCATCACTGTTCACAAGATAACCGTAAGAGGTATACCGCAGACTTTCATCAACAGCTGGTCTGTCAATAACAGGCGGAGCATTTTCTTCAAGCTGAACTCCGCTCCACCTTGCCAAAGTAGCTTTGGAACAGGAACTGTTTCCGCCCTTGTCATAAGCACCGTTTGTCAAATCGGTATTGCCAAGACTTTCACCGTCGCCATAAAGTGGGTCGTTTATATCCGTACTTGCTTTACCCTGAGCAAACCACGTAAGATGTGACTCTGAAAGGTCTATAGACTTATCAGCAAGACCTTTCATTATCATATTTGATTCAGCCGCTGCCAAAGTAGCGTGTGCCCAGCAAGTTCCTGTATCTTCCTGCCCCCTTACAGAAGGTATATAGCCGTAATCACGCAAATCAAATTCAGACGGCAAAACAGTCGCTTTATCCTCTTTCTCAGGTATAAGATTAGGCTCTGTTTTATTTCCGTTTTCGTCTACATAATAAACAGGAGTAAGACCATACTCAGAAGTTTCTCCCTCGACAACAGAGATTATATTCGGCTCGGGTATTTTCTCCTCTGTATCAGAAGAAAAAGGAACATAAACCGCATAACTTGGAATACTTGAAGTAACTAAAGTTCCCGAAAGAACGGTGGTAACCAGCTTTGAAAAAATCCGGTTTATTTTTTTCATAAATAACACACTCCCTTTGTTTAAGTTGTTTTAATTAACGTTTCTGCATTAAAGGCAACGTTATACATCTGAATTTACTCGTTTTCTTTTTAGTTCTTCAAGATTTTCCGACCTATACCCTGCTTCCAATATACCTTTAATT
>CAMWGS010000001.1 GCA_947173865.1 uncultured Ruminococcus sp. | reverse complement strand
TTATCAGTCTGAAATTATTATGTGAAATTTTACTTATTCTAAATACCAATCAAATTTATAGAGGAGTTAAAAATGAATAATCCATGGAAATCAATCAAACTTTCTGATTATGAAAATCATATGCAGCTTGATAATATAATGCAGTTGCAGGTGCTTAACAGCATGATGCATAAACAGTTAAAATCATATTCCGTTGATAATGTTATGATTTTAGGTGTTGCAGGTGGAAACGGACTGGAACATATTGAAACGGAAAAATATAATACTGTTTACGGGGTTGATGTAAATTCTGAATATTTGCAGGAACTTGAAAACAGGTACAGAAACCTTGAGGGCATAATAAAGTGTATTTGTATTGACCTTATTTCTGAAACAGAAAAGTTGCCGTCCTGTGATTTTATTATTGCCAATCTGCTTATAGAGTATATCGGATATAACTGTTTTCAGAAAGTTATAAAACAGGTAAAACCTAAATATGTATCATGCGGTATACAGGTTAATACGAGTGACGAATTTGTTTCGGATTCTCCCTATCTTCACTCTTTTGACGGGTTAAACAGCATTCATCATCAAATAGAAAGGGAAGAATTAATAAAGTCTATGCATGATATCAGATATAAACTTGTATCAATAAAAGAGTATTCATTGCCGAACGGAAAAAAATTGCTTCAGACTGATTTTAAAAATTCAGTTATATGAATATGATTTTATATCAATGTGAAATAATCATCAGGGAGAATATAAATGAAAATTGAACACGTTGCTATGTACGTTGAGGATTTGGAGAGGGCAAAAGAATTTTTTGTAAAATACTTCAATGCTGTTCCGAACAATATGTATCATAACAAAAAAACGGATTTCAGGTCATATTTTTTGTCGTTTGACGGCGGTGCAAGGCTTGAAATAATGAATAAACCACAAATAACCGATAATTCGGAAAAAACTGAAAGGACAGGTTATTCACATATTGCGTTCAGTCTTGGAAGTACCGAAAAAGTTGACCGTCTGACCACTGAATTAAAGGTGAACGGTTACACGGTCATAAGCGAACCACGAACAACAGGCGACGGATATTATGAAAGCTGTATAATCGATTTGGAGGGCAATCAGATTGAGCTTGCTATATAACAAAGAGAGGATTTGATTATGAACGGTATTAAAGAATATATTAAAAGTGTCAATATAAAGGATATTCCATGGAACAGAATGGCTACAGCTTATGGCACGGCAAAGAAATACCCTGAATATCTTGCCGTACTCGATAGTATGCAGAATATCAAAAAGATGCAGAAAGCATTTGACAGAATATCCGACTTTGAACATCAGTCAACAATGTTTCCGCCTGCTCCGTTTGTATTGGTTTTTCTTGTTCGTATTTTGGAAAAGGCAAAAAATACAGATACTCCCGAAGCTGAATGGCTTGTGAGTGAAATGAGTAAAAGCTTTGATTATTATCTTGAAGTTTTTGAAGAAGCTGACAGCATGGAACACGCTGAACCTTTACCGAATTTTTCCGATATGCTTGACGAAGAGTATCTTTTAGAAGGTTTGACAGAAGATGATTTAGAAGAATATGACGAAAATTTCATGTCTGATGAAAATTATTTCTATAGTCTGTATTACTATTCAAAAAAAGTAATATCGGGTACGGAGAAGGATTAATATATGGAAAGTATGATCAGAATAGCAAAATCGGAAGATTTGGTCTGGGTACAGAAAATATATGACGACATAATATCATATGAAGAACAGAATGTTAAATATACTGCGTTTCAGGCAAATGTATATCCTGTAAGGGATACGGCAGAAAAGGCACTTGCAGGTAATTTCCTGTATGTATGCGAGAAAGACTGCACAATATGTGCAAGTATGATTATTAATCAGTCACAGCCTGACGAATATAAAAACATTGACTGGAATCATAAATTTTCAGAACATGAAATTATGGTTATTCATTTACTGTGCGTAAGCCCTGAATATTCGGGAAACGGATTGGGCAGAAAAATGATCGAATTTGCAGTTGAAGAGGGAAAAAGACATAACTGTAAATCGATACGCCTTGATACAGGAAATCAGAATATCCCTGCGAAAAGTCTATACGAAAAAAACGGATTTACTGTTGCCGGTATTAATCATATGTCAATCGGTGGTCTGATTGAACACGACACACATCTGTTTTATGAAAAAATAATTTGCTAAGAAGATATATTTATGGGAAAATACATCAGCCACATTGAATTGACTGCATCATTTATATAATCCGATTGTTTTAAGGGAGATATAATGCCGTCGTATATACTGAGAGCGTTGGCAGGTGTAATTGCTGTATTTGTTTACAGACACTCACAGAAAACAAACAAAAAATAACTTCTGTATTTTCAGGAGTTTATTATAAAAAAATCTGAAAGGAATGATTTGAAAAATGGGTATGACAATGACTCAGAAAATCCTCGCAGCTCATGCAGGGCTTGAATCAGTTCAGGCAGGACAGCTTATTCTTGCAAATCTGGACTTGGTTCTTGGCAACGATATTACATCACCTGTTGCTATAAAGGAGTTTGCAAAGCTCAACAAGGAAAAGGTATTTGACAAGGACAAGGTAACAATGGTTATGGACCATTTTGCACCGAACAAGGACATCAAGGCGGCTGAACAGTGCAAGATGTGCCGTGATTTCTGTGGTGAAAAGGAAGTTACACACTTCTATGATGTTGGTAAAATGGGCATTGAACACGCACTCCTCCCTGAAAAAGGACTTGTTACTTCCGGTAACGTTGTAATCGGTGCTGACTCACATACTTGTACTTATGGTGCGTTGGGTGCTTTTTCAACGGGTGTCGGCTCAACTGACATGGCTTGCGGTATGGCAATCGGTAAGGCATGGTTTAAAGTACCGTCTGCAATAAAGTTCAATCTTACTGGAAAACTCCGCAAGTACGTTTCGGGTAAGGACGTTATTCTTCACATTATCGGAAAAATCGGTGTTGACGGTGCTTTGTATCGTTCAATGGAATTCACAGGTGAGGGACTTTCTTCACTCTCTATGGCTGACCGTCTCTGTATTGCCAATATGGCTATCGAGGCAGGTGCCAAAAACGGTATTTTTGAAGTTGACGACATTACACTTGAATACGTTAAGGCTCACGGTGCAAAAGAACCTGTTGTTTACAAGGCAGACGAAGATGCCGTTTACGACGAAGTTATAGATATTAATCTTTCTGAAATTGAACCTACTGTATCTTTCCCGCATCTTCCCGAAAATGCAAAGACTTTTGACCAGTTCAGCGACATTGAAATAAATCAGGTTGTAATCGGTTCATGTACAAACGGCAGACTTGAGGATTTACAAGAAGCCGCAGAAATCATGAAAGGCAGACAGTGTGCAAAGAATGTGCGTGTAATAGTCATTCCTGCAACTCAGCAGATTTATCTTGACGCTATGGAGCAGGGTCTTTTGAAGATATTCATTGAAAGCGGTGCGGTTGTTTCCACTCCTACCTGCGGACCGTGTCTGGGCGGACATATGGGTATACTTGCAAAGGGGGAGCGTGCCGTGGCAACTACAAACCGTAACTTTGTGGGCAGAATGGGACACGTTGAGTCAGAAGTATATCTTGCAAGTCCTGCGGTGGCGGCAGCAAGTGCGGTTACAGGAAAAATTTCAAGTCCTTGGGAGGTTATGAACGTATGAAATACGAGGGAAATGTTATAAAATACAACGATAACGTCGATACAGATGTAATTATTCCTGCACGTTATCTCAACACAAGCGACCATGCAGAGCTTGCTTCTCACTGTATGGAAGATTTGGACAAGACTTTTGTCACAAGAGTTCAGCAGGGTGATATTATCACGGCAGGTTTCAATTTTGGCTGTGGTTCGTCAAGAGAACACGCACCTATTGCTATCAAGGCAAGTGGTATTTCACTTGTCATTGCAAAGAGTTTTGCAAGAATCTTCTACCGCAATTCTATCAATATAGGACTTGCTATTGTTGAGTGTCCCGAAGCCGTTGACGGTATCAGCGAGGGCGACCGTGTTGAAGCCGACCTTGACAACGGCATTATCCGCAACCTTACTACAGGCAAGGAATACAAGACAGAACCTTTCCCCGAGTTTGTACAGAAAATCATTGAAAACGGCGGTTTGATTAATTCTATCGCTGAGGGCATTATAAAGTAATGATTGAAAATCTTGATTATTTTGCTTCCGGTGAAAAAATAATGGAGGGTACTTTCATAAGCCGTATTTTCAAAAATGACGGAGATGACAGACTTTTTGTATATCTTGACGATGACACTATTAAGGAATATGCTGAAAAGTGCATTGAACACTTTAATAATATGCCAGACGAAATGGTTGACCTTATTTGTAGTGGCATAATAAAATGTGCTGAAGTAGGTGGACTTGATGAGGAGTTTGAACTTCCTGAAATTGAAAACGTCAGGGATATTCTTAAATACTGCTGGTTCACAAATCTTTCTGTCAGTATTCCAGAGGGTGACGAAATCGCTTATGCTGTTCAGGGTGAAGGCGAATGGGGCGAAGGCATAGATATTTTAGTGCGAGGAAATAAAGTTCTTTATGTAGGATATGACTTTTCACCATGTGAAGATGATGACTGTTACAGGAATCTTGACAGCAACTGTATATAAAAAAATGCCCGACGTTATGTCGGGCTGAAAATAAAGGAGAATTATAGAAATGGAATTTAATATTGCACTTCTTAAAGGTGACGGCATAGGTCCTGAAATAGTGGACAGTGCTGTTGCAGTACTTGAAAAAGTGGCTGAAAAATTCGGTCATAAGTTCAATTTTACATCATATTTAATCGGTGGCTGTGCTATCGACGCTACAGGCGTACCGCTTCCGAAGGAAACCGTTGACGGCTGTCTTGCAAGCGACAGCGTACTTTTAGGAGCAGTCGGCGGACCTAAGTGGGACAATCAGCCCGGTGCAAACCGTCCTGAAAAGGCTTTGCTCGGAATCCGTTCCGCACTGGGACTTTTCACAAACCTCCGTCCTGCTACGCTCTATCCCGCACTGCGTTCAGCATCACCTCTCAAAGAAGAAATTGTAGGTGATGGTTTTGACCTCATGATAGTACGTGAACTTACAGGCGGTATTTATTTTGGTGACAGAGGTTACAGACAGGGCAAGTACGGTGAGGAAGCTTATGATACAGAGGCTTACAGTGTTACAGAAATCGAGAGAATCGGACGTGTTGCTTTTGATACGGCTATGAAGCGTAACAAGAAACTCACAAGCATTGACAAGGCAAACGTTCTTGAAAGTTCACGCCTTTGGAGAAAGACAATGCACGAACTTGCTGAACAGTATCCGGAAGTTGAATACAATGATATGTTTGTTGACAATGCAGCTATGCAGTTGGTGAGAAATCCACAGCAGTTCGACGTTATTGTAACTTCAAATATGTTCGGTGACATTCTTTCTGACGAGGCTTCACAGATTACGGGTTCAATAGGAATGCTTGCGTCTGCGTCACTCGGTGCGACAACAAGAGGTATGTATGAACCTATTCACGGCTCTGCACCTGACATTGCAGGACAGAACAAGGCTAATCCGATTGCTACAATACTTTCTGGTGCTATGATGCTCCGCTACTCTTTTGGACTTTCGGAAGAAGCAGAATGTATTGAAAATGCTGTTGACAAGGTTCTTAATGCAGGTTACCGCACTGCCGACCTTATGGGCAATATAGAGGGTACACCGCTTACCTGTACGGAAATGACTGAAAAGGTATTAGAGGCGTTATAATTCTATGAATGACAAAATAACTGAACTTTGCAGAAAACGTTATGCAATTGTTGTTTTTCGCAGTCTTGGAAAAAATAAGGTTATTTCAAATCTGATGTACCTTATCGGTTCTGATGTTGATGAAGTGTCTGATTTTCTGACGGATTATTCAGACTTTGTTGCAGAACTTTATAAAGAAAATATAAATCTCAGTGAGTACATTCTTAAAGCTGTACTTGAAGATGATAATTTCTATATTGTCGGAAAAGCACAGGGAAAAGTTTTCGACAGTTACATTGTTGAAACTGTTGAAAACGAGCTGAAAACATTGCAGGAAATTTCACGTCTCACTTCCGAAGAAATTACCACCGGTTTTGATTATGACGGTTTTCTTCCGAAGTGGAGAATTTCTGAGATAGACTTTGTTGCGGAATATAACAGACGTATTGAAAATATCAGTAAATATGGCTACGGAAAGTATTCACAGAACAAGATGTTTATTCTCAGAAACGGTGAGACTGTTCCCGTAAAATATCCCGATAGTCAGCGTCTTGACCACCTTTATGGCTACAAAAGAGAACGTCAGGCGGTTATTGACAATACCCTTGCACTTCTTGACGGCAAACCTGCTCAGAATGTACTTTTGTACGGTGACGCAGGTACAGGAAAATCTTCCTCAGTAAAGGCAATTGTAAACGAGTATGCAGACAGGGGACTCCGTCTTATTGAAATAACCAAGGAACAGTTAAGGGACATTCCGCAGATTATTGATGATATAAGTCACAATCCGCTTAAATTCATAATATTTATAGATGATTTGACCTTTACGGCAGGTGAGGATTGTTTCGGTGCTTTGAAGGCAATGCTGGAAGGTTCTGCTTCGGCAAGGTCGGACAATATCGCTATTTATGCCACAAGCAACAGACGACATCTTGTAAAGGAAACATTCTCGGAGCGTGACGGCGATGATGTTCACCGCAACGACACTATGCAGGAACTTATTTCACTTTCTGCCCGTTTCGGTCTGCGTGTGAATTTCGGTAAGCCTGACAAGAAAGAGTTTGTCCGTATAGCAGGAGAACTTGCAAGACAGAAAGGTCTTGAATTTGACGAAAAGGAATTTGAACTGAAAGCAGAACGCTTTGCCATGTCGTCGGGTAACGGACGTTCACCCAGAACGGCAAAGCAGTTTGTAAATCAGCTTATCAACCAACAGAATTTTTAAGACTGTAAATATTACAGCCATACAGGAGGTAAAAAACAATGCTTACCCTTGATAAAATCTATCATGCAAGGTATGTTTTAAAACAGGTCATAAGGGAAACCGACATAATTCATGCACCGAATATCAATCCTGAATCAGAAATTTTTCTGAAAACCGAAAATCTTCAGATAACAGGTTCTTTTAAGGTAAGAGGAGCATATTACAAAATGTCACAGCTTTCCGACGAGGAAAAGGAACGTGGAGTTATTGCCTGCTCTGCGGGAAATCATGCACAGGGTGTTGCACTTGCCGCCGCAAAGAACGGTATAAATTCAATAATCTGTCTGCCTGACGGTGCTCCTATTTCCAAAGTGGAGGCTACAAAAAGCTATGGTGCTAAGGTTTGTCTTGTAAAGGGTGTTTATGATGACGCTTATGCGGAGGCGCTTAGACAGCGTGACGAAAACGGTTATACTTTTATTCACCCGTTTGACGACGAAAATGTAATAGCAGGACAGGGTACAATTGGTCTTGAACTGCTTGAACAGCTTCCTGAAATGGACGCTGTAATTGTTCCCGTAGGCGGTGGCGGACTTATTTCAGGTGTTGCTTTTGCGATAAAGAGCCTTAATCCGAATATAAAGGTTTACGGCGTACAGGCAGCAGGTGCGCCGAGTATGTTCAATTCTGTTCACGACCATAAAATAGAGTGCCTTGACAGCGTTTCAACGATTGCCGACGGTATAGCAGTAAAAGAACCCGGAGAAAATACATTCAAGTATGTTTCGGAATATGTTGACGACATTGTAACCGTTACAGACGATGAAATCTCTGCCGCTATACTTGCACTTATGGAAAAACAGAAACTTGTGACGGAAGGTGCTGGTGCTGTTTCGGTAGCGGCTGCGATGTTCAATAAAGTTCCTGTAAAGAATAAAAAGGTTGTTTGTCTGCTTTCAGGCGGAAATATTGATGTTACAATACTTTCAAGAGTTATAAAGCGTGGTCTTCTCATGACGGGAAGAACGTGTTCAATGAATATTGAACTTATTGACAAGCCCGGTCAGCTTATGGACGTTTCAAGAATTATCGCAGAAGCAGGCGGAAACGTTATTTCAATACATCACGAACGTGCAAACGAAGGTTCGGCTGTGAACGGCTGTTATCTCAGAATAATGCTTGAAACACGTAACTATCAGCATATTGACGAAATAAAAACCGCTCTTAGAGAAAATGGTTTTAAAATTGTAAATGACTGAACAGGAGGTTATAAAAATGACTAAAATTCACACGGAAAAAGCACCTGCTGCCGTAGGTCCTTATTCACAGGCAGTGATTTCGGGCGGTATGGTTTATACTTCAGGACAGATTGCAATGAATCCTGCTACAAATACCGTTGAGGCTGTTACAATTCAGGAACAGACCGAACAGATTATGCAGAATCTCAAAGCCGTTCTTGAGGCTTCGGGTTCTTCATTTGAAAAGGCAGTGAAAACAACCTGTTTTCTTGCCGATATGAACGACTTTGCCTCTTTCAATGAAATTTACGGCAAGTACTTTACTTCACTTCCTGCAAGAAGCTGTGTTGCAGTAAAGACACTTCCGAAGAATGTTCTTGCAGAAGTTGAGGTCATAGCCGAAGTCGGTGAATAATTGTGAACAGGGCGGTCTGTGACCGCCCGTTCCCGAATAAAAGGAGTTTTATATATGAAATTACATGAATTGCAGGAGGCAATCCTGAAACTGAAAAAAGAAACGAATACCGTTATTCTTGCACACAGCTATCAGGCAAGGGAAATTGTTGAAATAGCTGACTTTACAGGTGACAGCTATAAACTCAGTGTTGACGCAAAGGGGGTTGACGCTGACAATATACTTTTCTGCGGTGTTCATTTCATGGCTGAAACCGCTAAAATGCTTGCACCTCAGAAACGTGTTTTTCTTGCAAATAAAAATGCGGGCTGTCCGATGGCTGAACAGATGGACGCTGAAATGATTTCCATGCTTAAGGAAAAAGAACCTGACAGAACTGTTGTGGCTTATATAAATACAACTGCCTCACTTAAAACTGTATGTGATGTATGTGTCACATCGTCCAGTGCCTTGAAAATTGTGAAAGCGATTGACAATGACAAGATTCTGTTTATTCCTGACTGTAATCTTGGTGACTATGTTAAGCGTAGTATTCCCGAAAAAGATATAAAGCTTCTTAACGGCGGTTGTCCTACCCATGCAGGAATCACCGTGAAAGAAGTTATGAAGGCAAAAGAAGAACACCCCGAAGCTCTTTTCCTTGTTCACCCCGAATGTACTCCGCCTGTTGTCAGACTTGCCGATTATGTCGGTTCTACTTCGGGAATTATGGACTATGCCATGAAATCCGATGCAAAAGAATTTATAATAGGTACGGAAACATCAATTGCCGAACATTTGCAGTATGAATGTCCCGAAAAGAAATTCTATCCCGTAACAAAGGACATTGTATGTCATAATATGAAAATCACAACACTTCCCGACGTTTACAATGCTCTTAAGGGTATAGACGACGGCAGTGCGTTTGAGATTCTTATGGACGATGAACTTATTTCAAAGGCAAGAAAGTGCATAGACGAAATGATAAGACTCGGCGGTTGATATGACTGAAATTGTTGAAAAACTTTACAGAACAGGTGATATTACAGACAGTGAATTGAAGTCGCTCATTGAAACAGACGACGAATGTGTTTCAAATCTTATTGTAAAGTGTGCTGACGAAACAAGACAGAAATATTACGGAAAAAAAGTTTTTCTGCGTGGTCTTATAGAAATTTCAAGCTATTGCAGAAATGATTGTTTTTATTGCGGTATACGCAGGAGCAATAAAAATGCGGAACGTTACAGACTGAACCGTGAAGAAATACTTTCATGTTGTGAAAACGGCTATGAACTGGGTTTCCGTACTTTTGTAATGCAGGGCGGTGAGGATTCATATTTCACGGATGATTTTATGTGTTCGCTGATTTATGAAATAAAGCGGAAATATCCTGACTGTGCCATTACTCTTTCTCTCGGTGAACGTTCATACGAAAGTTATGGAAGAATGAAAGAAGCAGGTGCAGACCGTTATTTACTTCGTCATGAAACTGCTTCCGCCGAACTTTACACAAAACTGCACCCGAAAGAAATGAGCCTTGAAAACCGTCTGAAATGTCTTTTTAATCTGCGTGAACTGGGTTATCAGGTAGGTTCGGGCTTTATGGTAGGCGTGCCGTTTCAGACAACGGAAAATATTATTGAGGATTTACGCTTTTTGCAGGAACTAAGACCGCATATGATTGGAATCGGTCCTTTTGTCCCTCACCATGAAACGCCGTTTTCCGACAAAAAGTGCGGTACACTTGTACTGACTCTGCGTATTCTCGGAATACTTCGTCTTATGTTTCCGAAAACCCTTATTCCTGCAACAACTGCACTCGGAACAATTTCACCGAATGGTCGTGAACTTGGTCTGAAAACAGGCTGTAATGTTGTTATGCCCAATCTTTCACCCGTCGGTGTCAGAAAGAAATATGACTTATATGACAATAAAATCTGTACTGGAGAAGAATCTGCTGAGTGCAGGGTATGCCTTGAAAAAAGGATTAAATCGGCAGGTTATGAAATTTCTTCCGAACGTGGCGATGCATTGTAAATATGAAAAGGACAGCATTGAAAGCTGTCCTTTTTTTCTGAAATTCTTATTAACAGGTTTAATAATCTTATATTGATTATGTTTCGGGTGTAACATGGCTTACATCAGGAAATTCGGGAGAATCCTGTGAAGTCTGATTGTTCTGATAATAATTCTGTGTGTCCTGATAACCCTGAGAATTCTGATAGCCCTGATTGTTCTGAATATCGGGTATATCCTGAGATACTTCGGGAGTTATATCCTGTGGCAGATTTATATCAGGTGTTTCGGGGGTAGCGTTCGGGTCTGTAACGGTTACCTGAATCGGAATACTTATTTCGGGGTGATTGCTGAATGAAAGAGTAACAAGACAAGTACCTGCATTTACGCCTGTTACGTTTCCGTAAATATCAACTGTAGCGATATTTTCGTTGTCAGAAGTCCAGACTTCGTTGTCAGCCGTTGAACCTTCGGGATAGCTTGTAATCAGAGCATAATCCGAATTTCCGCCGACTGTAACATTTATCTGTGTTTTATCAAGCTGTACCTGAGCTGCAAGTGCGGGGTCAGCCGTAGGAACAGGTACAGTAGTTGTTGTCGGAGATTCTGTAACAGGTTCGGTTTCGGTTGTGGTGGTGGTAGTGGTTGTTGTAGATGTGGTAGTTTTTTCCTTTTTAGGTTTTATGGTTTTATCGGTACAAGCGTTTGCTATAAGAATAATCAGAATAAGCACAATGAGTGCAATGACTGCAAGGGCACAGAGCTGTCTGCGTCTAAGAATTTTCTTGGTAACCTTTTTACGAGGTTTTTCGGAATTATGGTTGTTACTGCTGTTATCCATTTTTTTGAATCCCTTTCTTTGATTTATAGTATTAATCCGCAGAATACGGCGGATTAATTAAGACCGTAAAAATGTTTTGTTGTTGCAGGCATAAACAGACGGTCTTTGAAGATAATCGGCTTACGCTGTAATGACAATAATTACAGGCGTTTTATACATAGAAAAGTACCTTGAGTACATTATATCACAGTGTGAAAGAAATGTCACGTACTTTTGCAAAATTTCCGCACATTGACCTATAATGAAGATAATTTTTGTCATTTTTTGCCAAAATAAAATAGAACAAACGTTTTTAGATAAACTTAAGCTGATTTAAATTTAATATTTTTATCATCTGATGGCATTTCAATTGCGTATTTATATTTATTTATCAAACTATTATCTCCAGAATTCAATAAGTTCACAAAATTTACTTGTGATTAACGGATAGTTATAATCAGGGAAAGTAAAGTTGAATATCTGAGGCATATTTACTATAAAAGTTGTTATCATTGAGAACGCCATGAAATACCTGAAAAACTTTTTTATTGTTGTATTTTCGGTACTTTGATACAGGAAGAAAAGTATTATATACGCCCCCGTAATAATCTGCCATGAGAAATCCGCTGTATATCTTACGGCATATCCGCTTTCCCATATTGAGAACATTATTATTAACGGCATTATCACACATGGAAGAAGTGTAATAACGGAATATTTTATTTTAGTACGTCTGTCGGGAAGTTTACGCAGGGCTTTTCCGCTGAGCAGGTAGGCAAATACAGGAATTGCAAGGAATAATATACCCGAAGTCTGTCCGAGGTCTTTGAAGTAATAGCCGTTTGCCCTGAGGTATGAAAAAGGTGTTTCAACATATGGATATTCAAATCTGAGTGACGGAACAGCAAAAATATATGCGAAAATTCCTATAAGAACGAAAAGTGTGTGATATTCGGAATCAATGAAATCGTTTATTGTCAGTGAGTATTTTATTCCGAAATCAAAAGGAGAATCAAAGCGTGCGTAATTATACCACATCTGAACTGAGCCGAGAACCACAAACGGAGTCAAAGCACAAAGTATATATTTTATTTTTCTGCTTTTCAGTGTTTTTATACTTCTGTCTTTTTCACAGACCTTTGCAGAATTGCCGAATCCTATGGCGTAATATACACAGGCACATATTGAGTATACTGCAAGTGTCGGACGGCAAAGCACCGCAATTGCAAGAAACAGTGAGGCAAGCGTAACTTTTTTAAGTGAAATTTCTCCTTTTCCGATTACATTGGAGGATATGAGGAAATAAGCACCGAGAGTTGTAAAGGCAAAACCTGATGATATTGATATTTCATAGAAAAGAGGTCGTCCGACGCTGTACCATATTCCGCAGGCTGTAAGGAGAATTGAAAGTCCTGCAATATAACAGCCTGAGGGTATACGATTGAACCAGCGTTTTATTATTGCATTATATGTCAGTGCAAGGAATACAAGACCAAGTGCCGAGAAGAGAAATACTGCGATTTCGGTCGGAAAGAAACTTCCTGTTATCAGGTGATAAGGCAGGAAAAGCAGAATTACAGGTGCTATTCCGTAATATGAATAATACTTTCCGTTATAAAGGACGTGGTCCCATGCTGCGTCGTCGGTAACTGATTCACGGAGGTATCTGTCATACGGGTCGTCAATTTCAAGAAGTTCCTTTTCAGGTTCTCTGAGAAGTGAGACCTGACCGTTTTCAAAGGCTGATACAAGTTCTTCTGAAATCTGGTTGCCCTCCTGCTGAGAAAAATAATTTTCAGAATCTGACGGGATTTTTTCACAGGTCATACCGAATGCAATGAGAACAGCCGAAACGGTAATTATAAGTGAAGCAATTTCACATAATTTCAGGTTTTCTTTATATGTTCTGTTCAGTAGTCCCGAAAATGCAACAGCATATGCAAGAGTAGAAATAATAATGATTAGTATCATTCTGAGGAAAGATATTTCAAACGGAATGGGTGTATTGAGTTCTACTGACGATATATCAAATAAATCATAGTCGTTTTTACCTGAAAAGTTGAATTGAAGTGAACCTACATTGCCCGAAAGCAGAACGGTCGTATATGCAGTGCTTGGATTTGTAGTAACAACATCTGCCCTTATTATTGACGGACGATATAAAGCTGATGTTTCGTCGGTTGCATCAACATTTACTGAAAGGCTGTCTGAATTTGCGGTTTCCACATTTATTTTTATTGTACCGACTTTTTTGTTTATGTTATCAAACTTAACGGTAGTTGTTTCTTTTCCTTTTACTTTGATATTGTCTGATATTTCGTCGGATTCTGTATTTACTGCTGTTGCGTCTGATACGGAAAGTGTCTGCTGTTTATATTCTCCGAAAAATATCCTGTATGACGGAAATTGAAAGACGGTAATTTCAAGTAATGAAGCGATAAGAATGATTTTTCCGAAAAATTTAACTGTGCGTGACTGTATTCTGCTTCTGATAAGATTACAGGCTTTTTCAAGAAGAAGAGCTGTTCCCGTAACGGCAAATGCACCGTGAAACATACCTGTGTCTATAAGTCCTGTAATATCGGATATTCCGAGAAGTACGGTAAATATAATACAGATATCCGTAAACAGTTTTTTTGCCTGTATGGGTGACGGTTCTTCCGTCTGATTTTCAGTATTTTCTTCATCGACTTTTTCTGTTTCAGGCGGAGAAGGGATTATTTTTTTTATGTCGGTTATAAATATCACCGATGCAGAAACCGTCATTATGATTACAATAAAAAACAACAGTTTTATTAACATAATGTTTTTCCTTTCGTTTACAAAATATATGGGACAACTTTCTGCTGTCCCATATTCTTAATTTTCAGATTTGTTTAACCGTTCGATTTCTTCTTTTATCACAGCCGAACAGGAATCACGGAAAGTTTTCCATGTTTCGTAAGTACCGCCTGATATCAGCATATTTTTTTCAAGCTGGTCAATTATACCGTCAGAACCTGCCGAACTGTAAAGCCTGTCACCCATTCCGTAAGCAAAATCAACTACAGGTGTTATTTCTGTGGGGTCTGTATACTCCTGTAAAATGTCATACTGTTCGGGAGTAAGCTGACTGACTGTAGCACCTTTTGAGTTTTTCTGCGGAAGAAGTGCAAACTCCTTTGCAGGTTCTTTATAGTCCTCCTGAGTCACCGCAAATCTTTCACATTTTATATATGTTGCGACTGCGTGTCCCTTTTGGGAGTTTTTCACAAGCATTTTAGCATTGAAGTCACATACTATATAATTTTCTTTTGCCTTGTCATATTGCGGAAACGGTATTGCCATGAAGTCCATGTCGGGACATCTTACGTTTGAAACGCCGATAGTCCAGAAAGGTGCGGCAAAGAACAGAGTATCGTTACCTGACGGAAAACTGTCGTTTCTGTATGTTGAGTACAGTTTTTTATTTGCTATTTTCTGCATAAACGTTTCAGCTTCCTTTATCGGAGCAGTGTTTATGTTGTTTATCAGTTTTCCGTTTTTATAGTTCACTATGTTGAAACCTGTGGAATGAATAAGCGAGTTTCCGACAAATCCGTTTATTCCGTAACCGCCTGTATTGGTTTTGAATTTTTCCATCATTTCCATGAATGTGTCCCAGTCCCACTTGCCTTTTTCATATAGTTCATAAGGGTCATCAAGCTTGTTTTCCTCAATCATCTTTCGGCTGTAGGTAAGTACAACAGGATTTGACAGCGAATAGGGAATGACATAATGCTGGTCATTGTATTCAAACATATCAATAACATCTGACATATCGTCCCATATACTGCTGTTGATTTCAAGTGAATTGAAATACGGGTCAAGCGGTTCATACTGATTTTTCTTTACTCCGTCGGGTAATGCACACGGGTCATATTCAACCATATCAACTTCATCACCCGCCAGAATCATTGACGCAAGTTTGTCAAATCTTTCTTCCGCAGGTGTATAAACAAATTTCACCTTACCGCCGAAAACGTCTTCAAAAAGTGACAAAGCTACGGAACGCTTGTCTTTTTCTGTCGGGTTCAGGTCATAGTCCGAAAGCCATACTATTTCAGTACCTGAAATATCGGCAGGTTCGCCTACTCCTTCGGGTTCTTCACTTTCGGGAAGCATTGCTATTGGCTTGTCGTCTGTTTCAACAGAAAGATTTCCTGTCACATTCTTTCTACAGGAAACTGCTGAGGTCATCACTGTTGTTACGGCAATGATTCCTGCAAGCGTTTTCTTTATATTTTTCATATGGGTCTCCTTTCATTGCTCATGACAGTTATTCCATGTAGATTATTCACTTTATTATACATTATATTTTACTGATATGTCAAGCATTTTATAAAATCCATATGTGATATTTTATACACATTTCTGTTTTTTTATTATTGCCGTAAACAACAGTATATCTTTATTTTGTTGATGTTTCACCGTATCTGAATACTGCCTTTACGGTAAAAATATCAGTTTTTAAAAGAAATTTTCTGAAAAGACTTGATTTTTGCTGAAATGCGTGATATAATAAATACAAGGTAATAGTTAACCTCAAAGACCGGAACTCTCCGGTCTTTCGTTTATATTGGGACTATTGTGTAAATTAAGTGAAAGGAGAGAAGTTGCAGATGAAATTCAAGAAATTCGGTGCTACCGAACAGAAAGTATATGACCTTGTGAAGCCGATAACTGACGAACTCGGTTATTATCTCTGGGACGTATGCTATGAAAAGGAAGGTGTGGTGTGGTATCTTCGTATATTCATTGACAGTGACGACGGTATTACCATTGAGGACTGCGAAAGGGCAAACACTCCGATAAATGCAGTCATGGACGAAAAAGACCCCGTTTCTCAGGGATATACTCTTGAAGTCGGTTCTGCTGGTCTTGAGAGAGAGCTTGTCAAGGAAGAACATTTTGAAATATGTGAGGGTGATACGGTAAGAATCCGTTTCATAAGAAGTATTGACGGTGAAAAGGAAATTATTGCAGTACTTTCGGGTGCGGACAGGGACGGCGTTTCCGTTGTTCTTGACGACGGAACTGAAAAGAAATTCCCGCTTTCTGATATTGCTTACGTCAAGCTTTATTTTGAATTTTAAAGAAATTCACAGGTTTTAAAACCGTAATCAATGAAAATATTTTTATATACTGGAGGAATATACAGACATGAACATTAACAAGAGCTTTTTCGATGCACTTCAATCTCTCGGAGAGGAAAACAGTGTTGAAACTGAACTTCTCATCGAAAAAGTAAAGTCGGCAATGCTTAAGGCTGCAAGAAAGGCTTATCCGCACAGCGAAGAACGTATTAAGGTTGAAATTGACCCTCTTACAAAGAAGTTTGCAATGTATATCGAGCAGGAGATTATTGATGATTATCCTATCGACGAAAATGAAATCAATATTGACGTTGCAAGAACCATTGACCCCTATGCTGTTGTAGGCGGTAAGATTATGAAAGAGATTGATATTTCAAAACTCGGCAGAATGGCGGCACTTTCGGCAAAGCAGTCAATAAAGGGTGACCTCAGGGAAATTAACCGTGAACAGATGCTTAATCGTTTTGAATCAAAGGAACATGAATGTATTACGGCGAAAGTTTCTCAGATTGACCCCGGCAGAGGCACTGTTACTGTTGAATATGAGGGAACTGAACTCTATCTTTTCAGAAATGAACAGATTCCGGGAGAAGTTCTGAAAGAAGGCTCGTCTGTAAAGGTGTATGTAACCAGTATTATAGGAAAAACCAAAAAGCCGATTGTCAAGATTTCACGTACTCACAAAGACCTCGTAAAGAGACTTTTTGAGCTGGAAGTTCCCGAAATATATGACGGAACAGTTGAAGTCAAGTCAATTTCAAGAGAAGCAGGTTCAAGAACAAAGATAGCAGTATGGTCAAGAGACCCGAATGTTGACGCAGTAGGTGCTTGTATCGGTACTGAGCGTTCAAGAATAAAGGCTGTTGTTGAAGAACTCAACAACGAAAAAATAGACATTATTCCATGGAGTGAAGTACCTGAAAAATTCATTGCAAAGGCACTTGCACCTGCTTCGGTTCTTAAAACAGTAATCACTTCAGAAGAAGAAAAGACCTGCACCGTTATAGTTCCGAACAATCAGCTTTCACTTGCTATCGGCAACAAAGGACAGAATGCAAAGCTTGCCGCAAAGCTTACAGGATATAAAATTGACATAAAACCGCAGTTTGATAATGAAACAAATAAGGAAGCTCCCGAATTGAGTCCGGATTTCAAAGTACCTGAACCGCAGATTTCGGAAGAAGTCGCAGAAGAAGCAACAACTGTTGAATCTCCTGTATCGGAGACGGAAGAAATTACGGCTGAAAATGCAGAAGTTTCCACAGAAGCGGTTACTTTGGAAGAAACTGCTCCGAAAGAGGAATAATTTATGAAACCGAAAAAAATTCCCATGAGAATGTGTTTGGGCTGTAATGAGATGAAGCCTAAAAAAGAGCTTATCCGTGTGGTAAAATCGCCTGAGGATGAAATAAGTCTTGATTTTAACGGAAAAAAATCAGGCAGAGGTGCATATATATGCCACAGCAGAGAATGTTTTGAAAAGGCAAGAAAAGCACGCAGATTTGAAAAATCATTCTCATGCAGAATAGATGAAAGCATTTACGGGGTGATGGCAGATGAACTCGAAAAAAACAGCTAATCTGCTTACGATATGTCTGAAAGCAGGAAAAACCGTAAAGGGATTTGACAGTGTATGCGATACCGTGAAAAACGGTACTGCCTTCTGTATCCTGACTGCTTCGGACGCATCTGAAAAAACCGTCAAGGAAATTTCCTTTATATGCGGAAAATATTCCGTTCCGCTTTTCCGTACCGAGCTTACAAAGGAAGAAATCGGTATTTTATGCGGAAAGATTACTGCGGTTCTTGCCGTATGTGACAAGGGATTTGCAGACGGTTTTGCAAAAATGGTCAATACTTAATTACAGCACAGACTGTATTGACATATATTTTTCAATAAAACAGATTTGTCATAAATTATGACAGGTCAAAACACAGTCGTATTATATACGGCACAATTAACTGGAGGTATTTGAGCCTATGACGAAAAAAGTAAAACTCAGCGACGCTGCCAAGGACCTTAATGTTTCCGCACAGGAAATCATTGATTATTTTGCAGCCAATGGCGATACTAAGAAAAAAGCTTCAACAGGTCTTACTGAAACTGAAATGAATCTCATTCTTGAACATTATACAAAGGTGCATGAAGTGAAATCCTTTGACGAATATTACAAGTCAAAGAACGAAGAAAAGCCTGTTAAAAAGGAAGAGCCTCAGAAACAGGACAGAAAAAATTCTGCCAAAAAGTCTGCACCTGTAAAGAAGAATGACAAAAAATCCGAAACAACAGCAGAAAATACACCTGTGAAAAAGCAGAACGATGTAAAGTCTGCTCCGAAGAAACAGGAAGAAAAGAAGCCTGAAACTGTTGCTGAAACAAAGCCTGCCGAACAGTCCAGACCGAAGAACAAGAAGAACGACAGGAACAAGCCACAGGCTAAGGCTCAGGAAAGAGGCGAACGTTCAAAGCTTAATGTTTCGTTCAGCTCCGAGACAGCACAGACTTCCACTCAGAGAAGAACAGTTGACACAAGAGGAAGTTACGTTGACCTCGACAAGTACAATGAACGTTATGAGCAGATTGCTCCCACAAACAAACACAAGAACGACAATTATTCTTCAAAGAAACAGAAGATAAATCAGAAATCCGCACAGAGAAACCGTCAGCAGTATTCCAGAAAGGAAACAGAAGCTGAAAAGCTTAAGAGACTTGAACTTGAAAGAGCAAGAAAACAACAGCTTAAAGTGCTTATTCCCGACAATATAACAGTAAGTGAACTTGCTGCACGTCTGAAAGTTACCGCTACAGAAGTTATCAAGAAACTTATGGGTCTCGGTATCATGGCTACTATAAATCAGGAAATTGATTTTGATACAGCGTCACTTGTTGCGGAAGAACTCGGTGCAAAGGTTGAAAAGGAAGTAATCGTCACTATTGAAGAACGTCTCATAGATGACAGTGATGACGACGATACAAATCTTGAAGAACGTTGTCCTGTTGTTGTTGTAATGGGGCACGTTGACCATGGTAAGACTTCTATTCTTGACAGAATCAGAAACGCACACGTTGCCGCAGGTGAAGCAGGCGGTATTACTCAGCATATCGGTGCATATCAGGTAAAAGTAAACGGACAGGACATAACTTTCCTTGATACTCCCGGACATGAAGCGTTTACTTCCATGCGTGCAAGAGGTGCAAATATCACTGACATTGCTATTCTTGTAGTAGCAGCGGACGACGGTATTATGCCTCAGACAGTCGAATCAATCAACCACGCAAAAGCCGCAGGAGTTTCACTTATAGTTGCCATAAACAAAATGGACAAAGAAGGTGCTAACCCCGACCGTATCAAAGAAGAACTTACAAAGTATGATATTGTATGCGAGGAATGGGGCGGTGACGTTATCTGTGTACCTGTATCCGCAAAGACGGGTGAAGGTATCGACGAACTTCTTGAAAACGTTCTGCTTGTTGCGGAAGTAAAGGAACTCAAGGCAAATCCCGACAGACTTGCAAAGGGTACTGTAATTGAAGCTCGTCTCGACAAGGGCAGAGGTCCTATCGCTACACTTCTTGTTCAGAACGGTACATTAAAACAGGGTGATGTGCTTATTGCTGGAACGGCAGTCGGCAGAGTAAGAGTTATGACTAACCACAAGGGCAGAACCGTAAAGTTGGCAGGGCCTTCCGTACCTGTTGAAATCACAGGTCTTGCGGAAGTTCCCAGTGCAGGCGATACATTCAACGCTGTAGAGGACGAAAGACTTGCAAGGGAACTCGTTGAAAAGAGAAAGCATGAAGCTAAACAGGAACAGTTCAACGCTTACAGAAAGGTTACTCTTGACAATCTTTTCAGTCAGATTGCAGAGGGTGAAATAAAGGAACTGCCTATTATTGTAAAGGCTGATGTTCAGGGTTCTGTTGAAGCTGTAAAGCAGTCACTTGAAAAGCTTTCAAACAATGAGGTAAGAGTAAGAGTAATTCACGGTGCTGTAGGTGCTGTAAAGGAAAGCGACGTTATGCTTGCCAATGCGTCAAATGCTATTATTGTAGGCTTCAACGTAAGACCCGACCCCGTAGCAGCAGAAAATGCACTGCGTGACGGTGTTGATATCCGTCTTTACAGAATCATTTATGACGCTATTGAAGAAATAACCACAGCTATGAAAGGTATGCTTGCACCCAAATTACGTGAAGTTGAGCTTGGACGTGCTGAAGTTCGTCAGGTATACAAGATTTCAAATGTCGGAATGGTTGCAGGAAGCTACGTTCTTAACGGCAAGGTGACAAGAGGCTGTCAGATTCGTGTTGTACGTGACGGAATTATTATCGCTGACGACAAGATTGCAGGTCTTAAACGTTTCAAGGACGATGTAAAGGAAGTTGCCGACGGTTATGAATGCGGTATCAGCCTTGAAAAGTTCAGCGACGTTAAAGAGGGCGATATATTCGAGGCATATATTGTTGAAGAATACCGTGAGGACTGATATAATTCGGATATTATGGTGTATAAATCAGAGTGTATTTACTTTTTATAAGTAAATACACTCTGAAAAATACTTTTGAAAAATATTTCGGAAGGGGTCTGGCTTATGGACAACATCAGAATGAGCAATGCAGATATGTTGCAATATTGTGATGAAGCTCTTGCATGGGAAGATTTCGGACCTATAGACATATATTTCTTTGAGTCTGTCAAAAAAATTCTTCTCGGTGAAAGCAGTGTAAAGGAAGAACCTGAAGAAAACGGAGAATTTGCTGATATTAAACGTCCTGTTACTTCGGCGGAACTTGAACCGGAATATAAGAATTTTCCCGATTTTTACTATAATAATGACGATAAGTCCGAAAACAACGATGTAAATGAATGTGTTTCGGAACAGGAAGCTTTCAGCAACAGTATTTTCAGCAAGGGATTTTTTGTTATTGCTCCTGAGGGAAAAAAGTACAGAACGGCAAAGCCGTTGGAGAAATCCGAAGAAAAAAAAGACGGTAATATTAGTTTTAAAGTAAAGATATAGTTACAGAAAGGAAAACAATGGCGAATTTTAAAAACAACCGTATGGCAGAAGATATAAAAAGAGAAATGACGGCTATTCTCAGAGAACTCAAAGACCCAAGAATAGATAAGATGCTTACTGTTGTAAGGGCTGATTTATCGGGTGATATGTCTGTATGTAAGATATACGTGTCAAGTTTTCAGGGAATTGAAAAGACAAAGGAGTCTGTAAAGGGGCTTACAAGTGCAAGCGGATTTATAAGGCGTGAACTCTTTCACAGACTTAAAATGCGTAAGTCTCCTGAACTTACTTTTATAGCTGACAATTCGATTGAAAGAAGTGCCGAAATCAGCAAGAAGCTTAACGATTTGCTTGACTAATGAATTTCAGGGAAAAGAGGTGCATTTATAATGTATATAGGTTTTAGTGAAGCGGAAACTTTCCTCCGCAACTGTAAGGACGCTGTTATAATTACCCACAGGAATCCTGACGGCGACTGCATAGGAGCAGGTTTTGCAATGAAAGACATTCTTGAACAGCTCGGAATAAGGAGCAGGGTAGTTTGTCATGATGATTTTCCGAAACGTTATGAATTTCTTACGGAAAGCGGAGCAGATGAGGACTTTGAACCGCAGGCAATAATTTCCGTTGATGTTGCAGACACCAAGCTTATGGGAAAATATCAGGAAATTTACGGCGACAGGGTTCAGCTCTGTATAGACCACCATGTTTCAAACAAAAACTATGCAGAAAAAACTCTGCTCAGGGCAGACGCTTCGGCAGCCTGTGAAGTTATATATGACCTTGCGGAATTTATGGGTCTTACCATAACAAATCACTGTGCAATGTGCCTTTATACAGGAATAGCTACAGATTCAGGATGTTTCAAATATGCCTGCACTACTCCCAGAACACATGAAATTGTCGCTCGTATAATGAGAGGGTATGACATTGATTTTGCAAGAATAAACAGATATATGTTTGATGTCAAGTCGGTGGGACGTGTAAAGCTTGAAAGCAGGCTGAACGAAATGCTTGAAACTTATCTTGATGGCAAACTTTGTATTATTGCTGTAACAAGGGATATGATGTCGGAACTTGGTGTCAGTGACGATGAACTTGAAGGATTTGCACCGCTTACAATTCAGTATGAAAATGCGGAAGTCGGAATTTTTATACGTCAGCGTGCAGATGATTATAAATGTTCGTTCCGTTCGGCAGACAGTGTGAACGTTTCAGAAATATGCGAAACACTCGGCGGAGGTGGTCACGCAAAAGCGGCAGGCTGTAATGTTTCGGGAAATCTTGACGACATAAAAAAACAGCTTGTTGAGGCGGTTGAAAAAGCACTATGATGAATGGTATATTATGTGTAAATAAACCGCAGGGATTTACTTCATTTGACGTTGTGGCAAAACTAAGGGGAATACTCGGAATGAAACGTCTTGGTCATGCAGGTACGCTTGACCCTATGGCGACGGGTGTTCTGCCTGTTTTTGTGGGAAACTCTACAAAAGCGTGTGATATAATGCCCGATAACTCTAAAAGCTATCGTGCAGGTTTCCGTTTCGGACAGACTACCGATACTCAGGATATAACGGGAAAAGTTCTTACAAGTTCCGATAAGCCTGTAAGCTATGATGACATATGTGCGGTACTGCCTGATTTTATCGGAAAAATTATGCAGGTACCGCCTATGTACTCGGCCGTGCAGGTAAACGGAAAACGTCTTTATGACCTTGCAAGGCAGGGAATTGAAGTTGAAAGGGAAGCCCGTGAAATTGAAGTCAGCTCAATTAAACTTGTTGAGTATGATGAAAATACCCGTGAGGGTACTCTTGAAATAGACTGCGGAAAAGGTACTTATATCCGTACTGTTATAAACGATATAGGCGAAAAATTAGTCTGTGGCGGAATAATGACCTCTCTTGTAAGAACTTCCGCCAGCGGTTTCACCCTTGATAACTGTTACACTTTTGAACAGATTCAGCAGGCTCGTGACGAAAACCGTCTTGAAAGTCTTATACTGCCTGTTGAGAGAGTTTTTTCCTCTCTGCCGTCACTTCGTCTCGGTGAAGTACAGACAAGAATGTACAGGAACGGCGTTAAACTTGACCTTTCAAGAGTTCACAATATAAAGGAAAACTGCGAGCTTTACCGTCTGTACGGATTTGACAATAATTTTATAGGAACTGCCGTAGCCGATTTTGAGAACGATGTACTCCGTATAGGAAAAAATCTTGCATGAGGTGAAACAATGACCATAATCACACTGAATGATAAAATACCCGAAAAAACTGCCGTTGCACTCGGACTTTTCGACGGAATTCACTGCGGTCACGGAATTATTATTGAAAATGCCTGTAATAAGGGCTTGATTCCGTCTGTATTTACTTTCAGGACTGAATCGGTAAAATTCAAGCACGGAAAACCCTTTGAATATATATACACAAACAGTCAGAAACTTCATTTTCTTGATAAATCAGGTATAAATTATGTTTTATCACCTGATTTTGACGATATAAAGGATATGACAGGTGAGGAGTTTGCGGAAAAAATACTTTCAGGCACTATGAATGCAGGAAGTGTAATATGCGGAGATAATTTCCGTTTCGGTAAAGACGCTTCATGCGGTACTGACGAACTGAAAGTTTTCGGTGAAAAATACGATTTTTCGGTTGAAGTAATAAAATTAAAGGAAAATGATTTTTCTTCCGAAAAATTCCGTGCAATGCTCAGAAACGGCGAACTCAGCAGGGAAAATCCATATATACTTTACGGTGAAGTGGTTCACGGAAAACAAATCGGCAGAACCATTGATTTTGCTACTATAAATCAGAATTATGCAGAAGGTCAGCTTGTCCTTAAATACGGTGTTTATTTTACTCTGACAAAAATTGACGGAATATATTATCCGTCAATAACAAATGTCGGAGTAAAGCCGACTATTGAGGGACAGCGTTTACCACTTGCGGAGACCCATATTCTTGATTTTAACGGTGATTTGTACGGCAGGGAGATTGAAGTGGTATTCCGTGAATTTATCCGTCCCGAAATGAAATTTTCATCTGTTGACGAACTGAAAACACAGATTTCAAGGGATATTTCCGAAGTCCGTTTGCTTCTCAAAGATTAATATAATATTCGCAGTGCTTTCACTGCATTATCACAAAAAAAGTATATCATTGTAATGTCTGAAATCAACAGCCGTCAACGGACTGTTTCAGGGAGGGAATTTAATGATAGAGGTTAAGAACCTTAGTAAAAAATACGGCGACAAGCAAGCCGTCAAAAACATCAGCTTTAAAGTGGAACAGGGTGAAATTCTCGGCTTTCTCGGTCCTAACGGTGCAGGAAAGTCGACAACTATGAATATGCTTACGGGTTATATTTCATCAACTTCGGGACAGATACTTGTCAACGGAACAGACATATTTGAAGACCCGAGAAAAGCAAAGTCATTTATAGGTTATCTGCCCGAGATTCCACCACTTTATATTGATATGACAATTGAGTCATATCTTAATTTTGTGTATGATTTGAAGAAGTGCAAGCTTCCGAGAAAGGCACACCTCAAAGATGTGTGCGATTTATGCAAGATTACAGATGTAAAGGGACGTATAATAAAGAACCTTTCAAAAGGTTACCGTCAGCGAGTGGGACTTGCACAGGCTCTTATAAATAATCCGCCTGTACTTATTCTTGATGAGCCGACAGTTGGACTTGACCCGAATCAGATTATTGAAATAAGAAGTCTCATAAAAAAACTCGGCAAGCGTCATACTGTTATACTTTCATCACATATTCTTCCTGAGATTCAGGCAGTATGCGACAGAATAATTATCATAAACAAGGGCGAAGTTGCCGCAGACGGTACGGCTGACGAAATCGCAAAACAGCTCACAAATGAACACAAGATGACCGTCCGTATAGAAGGAACTTCAAAGACTTCCGCCGACAAGGACGAAATTGTAAAAGCTATAAAATCAATCAGAGGCATAAAATATGTCCGTGCTGACATGGAGCGTGAAAAGGGCATTTATGATTACGACGTTGAGGCAGACGAAAACACTGATATAAGACGTTCTCTCAACGACCTTTGCCGTCAGAAAGGCTGGAATATACTTATGTTACAGCTTTCAGACCTTACTCTTGAGGATATCTTCCTTAAAATCACTATGGGTGAGAATGATGTAAAGGTCAGTGAAGATAAACCACGTGTACGTTTAGAACTTAAAAGCGTAAGCAGTGATACGGCAGAAGATGACGAAAACGGAGGTAACAACTAATGGGTGCAATTTACAGACGTGAAATGAATGCGTTTTTCATATCGGGCGTAGCTTATGTGTTTCTTTCAGTATTCTATCTTCTTTCAGGATACTTCTTTTATGCGGGGGTAATAGGTTCGGGCAGAACTGACACTTCTCCGCTTTTCAGCAGTATGTTTATAATTGTATTGTTTCTTATACCTATTCTCACCATGAGACTTCTCAGTGAGGAAAAGAAAAACAAGACAGACCAAGGGCTTCTTACTGCTCCCGTAGGACTGTGGGACATAGTTCTTGGAAAGTACTTTGCCGCACTCACTCTTTTTATAATTGCGGAAAGCGTAGTGTTTATCTATGCAGGAATACTTGCATATCTCGGTGATGTTGTATGGCCGACTCTTATCGGAAACTACTTTGCAATGTTGTTTCTTGGTGCTGCGTTCATTGCCGTAGGTCTTTTTATTTCTTCTCTTACGGAAAATCAGATGGCTTCCGCTGTCGCAAGTATGCTTGCACTTTTTGTACTTTATCTTTTTGACTCCTTTGCTTCCAATATCTCCAATGAGTATATCAGCAAGGCGATTATTTCTCTTTCATTCTATTCAAGATACATTGAATTCACACAGGGAATTTTCAGTCTTCCGAGTGTTGTATTTTTCCTTAGTGTCGCATTTATCTTTAATTTCTTCACTGTGAGAGTTCTTGACAAGAGACGCTGGGGATAATAATACGGAAAGAGAGGTATTTTCAGATGAGTAATAAAGAAGTTTCAAAAACAACAGAAACCAAACCAAAGAAAAATTTAAAAAAATTCAAATATGGTTCAATGTCCGTAGTTGTGATAGTACTTGTTATTGTGCTTGTTATAATAGTCAACCTTATTTGCAGTATGATTTCAAAGCGTTCGCCGATTAAAATTGACCTCACGGCTGATAACAGATACGAACTCAGTGACGAATCTGTTGATGCAATAAAGAGTCTCAAGGGCGATGTTGAAATTACCGTGACTTTCCCTAAGAGCGATTTTGCTTCTATTGGGGCTTACTACCAGCAGATGTACGCCGCATATTACGGAATAAACGTTGAAACACCTTATGAAATGATACCGTCTATTCTTGAAAACTATGAAATGTACGCAAAACAGGGTGAGGGCAGTATCAAGGTTCAGTATATTGACATGAACAAAGACCCCGATATTATCGCAAAATACAGGGATTACTACAACAATGACATTCCTGAGGGAAGTATAATTGTATTTTCAGGTGACGAAAATAACGGCAGGGTAAAGGTTATCAGTCAGGAAGAAATTATAGGTATGATTCAGCCTGCAAATACAAGTACTCAGACTTCAGTTACTATGAATTTCGTGGGTGAAAGTACTTTCACATCTGCAATTCTCAATGTTACCGATTCAAATCCGATAAAGACGGCAGTCGTTTCCATGATGAACGGTGCTTCAGTATCAGGACAGGGCTATGAGTCCGCAACATCTCAGATTATGGAATTTCTCGGCAAGAACGGCTATGACTGTACGGAAATTGACATTGTGTCGGACGAACTGAATCCCGATGACTATGACTTTGTTGTAGTACCGATGCCGTCCGTTGATTTCAGTGCGGACATTATCGGCAAACTTGGTGATTTCCTCTATAACGACGGAAACTATCAGCGTAATATGCTCTATATTCCTAACCTCTATGTAGCAGACCTGCCGAATATTTCGGAGTTCCTCGCAGACTGGAGTATTCAGGTTGAGGAGGATATTATACTTGATGATACAAACTGGATTAATATATCTGATTTGAGAAACCTCAATATCAAGCTTGAAATAAGCGATAGTGATTCAGTGGGCAGTCTCCCTAATGAAACGCTTCCTATAGTTGCACCCGCTTCAAAGAAGCTTTCTATTCTTACAAAGAATAATGACAGTGTGGCAACTTCTGTTCTCAAATCAATGGATACATCATATGACCAGAACAATACGGAAACAGGTGCAAGAGATGTTGCTGTCATATCCAAGAAAGAGACAAGCATAGGTCTTGATACCTACACAAGCCATATGCTTGTACTGGGAAGTTCTTTTAGTCTGGACAGTACAATTCTTAATCAGACAAACACTTTCAACAACGCAAATGTTATTATTGGTATGCTTAACACAATGACAGGAAAGGAAGCCTCAGCCGTTATTCCCGAAAAGGCACTCCAGCAGGCTCTTATTGCTCCGACAGCACATGAAATGAATGTAATAAAGGTATTTGCAATCTATGTAATTCCTGCTGTTGTTGCTGTTATAGGAGTATGTGTATTTGTAAGGAGAAAGAACCGATGAACAAGACTGCTAAAAGTATTATAGGACTGTGTGCGGCGGTTATTGTTCTCGGCGGAGGTCTTACCGCTCTCATGCTTATCGAACCGAAAGACAAGGAAAGTGAAGAAAGTGTCGTTTCATCGTTGGAAGAATCGTCTGTAGCGGAAGGTGCGGGAATTTTTCTCATTCAGGACGAAAAAGCCGGAGAAGCGGAAGGACTTGTAAAGGAAGTGACAGTAAAAAATATTGAGGAAACGCTTCATGTGGTAATGGACAAAGCCCCTACAGATGAATCAGCCGCAACCTATACACTTGACGGTTACAAGGATATTCCGCTAAATACCGCTCTTATAAGCACTCTTGCAAACAATGCGGTGCATATGACATCAGGTTCTGTTGTTGACGAAAACTGTGAAAATCCTGCAAAATTTGGTCTGGATAATCCACAGGCAGAAGTTGAGGTCAAATTTCAGACGGGAACTATAAAAAAGTTCAGAGTGGGCGACAAAGCTCCTGCCAACTCCGAAACATATGTTATGATTGACGGTGAAAATACTGTATATACCGTTGCTACTTCATATATCTCAAACTACAGTAAGGTTCTTACCGATTTTGTGGATATGGTCATTCTGGAAGAACCCCCTGAGGAAAGTTATCCGAAAATCAACAGTCTGAAAATTGAGCGTGAAGATATTGACTATGATATTCTTCTTGAATACGACAAGAACAGTGACGACGGCAAGTATTCGGGCGGTACTTCCGCAACTCATGTAATGGTTGAACCTACTGACGCTTATCTTACTGTTGAGCGTTCGGAAGATATTACAAACGGTATGTTTGGGTTACAGGCTGAGGGGATATATTCCGTTCACTGTAAGGACTCCGATATTGCGGAAGCAGGTCTTAAAGACCCTTTCTGCACTGTAACTATGGACTGCGACGACGGAAATAAATATGTACTTCTTATGAGTGAACCGTTTACAGATGACAATAATAAAAAGTGTTGTTATGTAATGTTTGAGGACAGCAATATAATTTATATCGTCGATACCGAAAACGCTAAATGGAGTACTGTTCTTCCGATTGACATAACGTCAAGAATAATGATAGGTTCTTATGTATGGAACATAACAGACCTTACCGTAAATTGCAGTGACGGAACTTCTGAAAAATTTGTAATTGAACCTAAATACGAAAATGCGGAAAATACCAAAGCTACAGATTTCAATGTCACAAGGAATGATGCCGCTTTTGACAGTGAACGCTACAGACAGTTCTATGGTTTCCTTATAAACGCAGCAGCAGAAGAATTTGCACTCGGTGAAGATATTCCTGACGGTGAGCCTGTTGTAACCGTTGAATACAGTGACTCCTACACCAAAAAGAAAACTAAGTTTGAGTTCTACGAATATTCAAACCTTACCGCACTTATTGCGGTTGACGGTGAAAGCAAGTATTTCTGTGCAAAATCATATGTTGACACTCTTCTTGAAAACATCAGACGAATTGAGACAGGGGAGGATTATATCACAACCTGGAAATAATACACAACAATAAAGGAGGATATTCAATGAACGAAAAATTTTACACCTATAAAAGCTATCCGCTTGTGAGAAGCAAAAACACTATTTATTACGGTTATATGTCCGACCAGTATGTAATTATGATTCAGATTCTTGCAACAAAAAAAATTGGTGACACTGATGTTGCAAGCAAAGTAAGAGTCGTTCAGATGTCCACTGACCTGACCTTAGACCCTCTGAAAGCCTGCGTAAAAAATACGGAGTGTGAGTGCGGACTTTACGAAGCACTCGACATTGCGAGAGTATGGCTTGAAAAAGCTCTGAAAAAATAAAAAATAACTGCTGTACAGTCATCTGATTGTACAGCAGTTTTTTTATCAGCCTAAAATAACAGTTATTTCGTTTACATCTGAGAGTTTGTCGGCAGAAATATAATTACTGTCGAGTTTTTCACCGTTGAGGACGATTTCCTTCACACCCGATTCAACGTGTGCGGAGTTGTCGACGGAAATGTTAAGTTTTTTGCCTCTGAAATTCTTTTCAATCTTAAAGCCGTCCCATTCTGACGGTATTGACGGGGAAATTTCCAGACCTTTCATGTCGGGACGCATACCGCATATACCCTCAACACAGCCGACCATAACAGTTGACGCAGTACCCGTGAGCCAGTGAACGTGGGAACGACCTTCATAGGCGGAAGCTCTTGATTCGGTGAACTGTCCGTGAACATAAGGTTCCATTACACGAATTTCTGCCTTGTCGTTCATTGCGGCAGGCGAACTTTCCATGAAATATTCAAAGGCACGGTTTCCGTGACCGAGAAGTGATTCTGCGAGAATAAGCCAGCCCTGAGACTGTGAGAATATACCGCCGTTTTCTTTGGTATCGTCGTTGAAAATATGCATCAGAGCACCGTCGAAATAGTGCTTTTTGTACGGAGGGTCAAGAAGTTTCGCACCATAAGGAGTATTGAGAATTTCGTGAACGCTGTTCATTGCCTTTTCGGACTGTTCTGCGTTGGCAAACTTTGAAATTACACTCCATGACTGTGGATTCAGCCACATATTAGCTTCGGGGTCTTTCTTTGCACCGACAAGTACACCGTCCTCACGGATTCCACGAATAAAGCGGTCATCGTCCCAGCACTTTTCAAGAGTTGAAGCAAGTTTTTTCTGAACGTCGTCAATATAATTGATATAGTCTGTATCATTTTTTGACTTTGCCATGTCACTGATAACGCTCATTGCGTAGTAGAGCTGGAACGCAACAAAAGTTGATTCACCTTTTGCACCGAGACGGAGACAGTCATTCCAGTCGGCGTGCAGACCTGCGGGCATATCGTGGTCGCCGAGATGATTCATTGAGAATTCAATAGCTTTCTTGAGGTGGTTGTAAACGGTATCTTCACCGCCGTTTGCATAGACAATTACTTCGTCAAGGAATTTTTCGTTGCCCGATTCACCGAGATATTTGACGATAGTCGGGAAAAGCCACAATGCGTCGTCCGCACGGTATGAAGGGTGACCTGTTTCCTTGACATATTCGGGGTCGTCGGGAGTATTTTCGTGACCTGCATTGTGGGTGAATTTTACAAGCGGAAGTCCTCCGCCGTTGTCAACCTGTGCAGACAGCATGAAACGGATTTTTTCACACGCTAATTCGGGGTCAAGATGAATAATACCCTGAATGTCCTGAACTGTGTCACGGTAGCCGTAGCCGTTTCTGAGTCCGCAGTAAACGAAAGAAGCAGCTCTCGACCATATGAAGGTAATGAAACACTGGTAAGCGTTCCATACGTTAATCATGTTGTTGAACTCTGCCGACGGTGTTTCAACCCTGAAATTTGAAAGCTGCCCGTGCCAGTAATTTTTAAGTTCGGCAATGTCAGCATCAACCTTGCCGGAAGTTTTGTATTCGTTCAGAATTTCGTCAGCCTGTTCGTTGTCACGCTGTCCAAGAATGTAGACAAGTTCAACAGTTTCGCCCGATTTAAGCGTAATATCGGACTGCAACGCACCGCATGAATTTGAATTGTAGTTCATGACATTACTGCACTTTCCCGTTTCAACGGCAATCGGATTTGAATAAGTTCTGTAACTGCCTATGAAGTCCGACAGATTACCGCATGACGCTGTAATGTCCGCACCGACCATGCCGAAAAATCTGTTTCTGCGGTCTTTTTCACTGTTTCCGCTGATGGTCTGTAAAATTTTGTTGTCCTTGAATTCCGTCTTTGAGATAAACAACGAGTACTGTAAATTTACCTGGTCCTGTTCATAGTTGTCCTCGTTTGTGAACTCAACAAAACCGAAAGCAGAAAGATTTCTGTCACTTTCACTGTTGTTCGTGATTTTTGCACGCCATGCTTCGTATGTCTTTCCATACGGAACATAATATGTTACTTCCGACTTTATTTCTGCGTATTCTGCCGAAATAACCGTATACGCCGTACCGTGTCGGCACTCGGACTTGTACTTGTCAAGCGGTTTTCCCACAGGCTGCCATGATGCCGACCAGTAGTCGCTTGTTTCGTTGTCACGTATATAGATATAACGTCCCGGAAGTGCCATTTCCGAATTGAAGCGGAAACGGGTTATTCTGCCGTTTGCTCCCGATTTCACGAAGCTGTAGCCTGCTGCGTTGTTTGATATCATTGCACCGTATTCGGGGTCTCCGAGATAGTTCGCCCACGATGTCGGGGTTGCGGGGTTGGTGATTACGTACTCCTTGTTTTCAAGGTCAAAATGTCCGTACTGCATATTTTTTCTCCTTTTCTGCCGTTTACGGCATAATTTTTATTTATCAGAATGTAAGATAATCTGTGCTTACATATCCTGTATATCCGACCCATGAAACATAACACCAGTCATAGCCGTATTCAATTATGGTTACGGTACTTCCTTTTGGTATACCTGTTATGATAGTACCGTTTGTTGATGCTGATTTACGAAGATTTAGAACGTCTTGTTTTGTTGCAACAACAGCCGTTGACGGTGTATAAGAATCATAAACGGGAGACTGACCGGCGGTTACATAGTCGGCACTTATATATCCTGAATTGCCGTTATATGTAGTGTAATACCAGCCGTATTCACTTGTATTGTATACATAAACATATTCACCCTTTGGTATTGATGTAAGAACCTTTGAATTTTTTGAAGGTTCGGAACGTACATTCAGTGGGTCTTTCTGAGTTGTAATATATCCATAGAATCCCGTATCATAAACATATGTCTGATTCTTTACAGGCGGGTCATAGTGTTCAGGCTCAGGCTCGACAGGAACTTCAACAATTACTGTCACAGTTACTATTTCAGGTTCTGTTTCAATAGCAGGTGCAGTTACTTCCGTTACTTCTTCAGCCACAACGGGCATTGTTGTATTCGGTGTTTCTTCGGAAGCTTCCGTTTCGTTTTCTGAATCTTCATCATTTTCAGCACTGTCGGAAAGCGTCGTATTTCCTCTTGAATTGTAGTTGTCATTGTTCTTTTTGTTTACCATTGCTTTCATGATTGTGGACATTGCCACGATTATAACAGCAAAGAAAACTATTACGGCTATAAGCATTATATACATTCCTGTCGACGTTTTCTTTTTCGGTGGGTTTGCATATTGTCTGTTATAGTCCGGCTGAAGTTGCGGAGGTGGTTGTTGCGGATAGATATTCTGCTGAGGCTGATAGGAATTCTGCTGATAATTATTATTGTTTGTGTTATTATAATCAAAAAAGGGCTGATTATTTGTATTCTGCTGAAA